>JADLFL010000075.1 GCA_020845575.1 Acidobacteriota bacterium
CGGCGCGGTACTCGTCGGGATCTTCGGGGTCGGCGCCCGACGTCTTGTCGGCCGTGAGCGCGGCGTGCTTCTCCTCGAACGCGTCCGAGATGTACTTGAGGAAGATGAGCCCAAGCACCACGTGCTTGTATTCGGCCGCGTCCATGTTGTTGCGGAGCTTGTCCGCCATCTGCCAGAGCTTCTCTTCGAAGCCCACCACGGCATCGGACGTGGAGCCCTTCTTCGCGCCCGCCTTCTTCGCCCCTGTGTCACGCGTCGCCATCGCGTCTCCCGTCCCGACCGCGCGGCTGCGCGTCGATCCACTGGTCGAGCTCGGTACGCTTGATGCGTCGCAAGCAACGGCATCAGGCTCCAAGCCGAGCCATTCTATGCCGGCGCAACTGGCCGCCTGCCCCGTACGCTCGAGCTCTGGTCGATAGTAGAGTGCCCACATGTCTTCGTTCTCGTCTTCGCGCACTCACGTTCCTGCGAGCGTGGCCGATACGGCTGTACCCGGACGGCGGGCGTTCCTCTTCGGGTTGACGGCAGGGATGTCGGCGACGGTAGTGACTGCGCGGCGTGCAGCGGCGGCGGTCGAGGAGGCGGTGAGCTACGAGGCATTCGGCGCGATCGGCGACGGCAAGGCCGACGACCTGCCCGCGATCGTCGAGGCGCACGCGGCCGCCAACGCGCGCGGTGTGCCCGTGCGGTCCCGGCCAGGCGCCACGTATCATCTCGGCCGGCGCGCGCTCACGGCGGTCGTCACGACCGACACCGACTGGGGCACATCGCGCTTCATCATCGACGACACCGACGTCGAGAACCATGGCGCGTCGCTCTTCTCCGTGCGCTCGCGGCTCGAGCCCGTTCCACTGGCGATCACGACGCTGAAGCGGGACCAGCGCCGGCTCGACGTCGAGCCTCCACGCGACTGCTGGGTGCGTGTGCAGCACGACAGGACGCGCGTCTACATCCGCCGTGGTCTGAACCAGAACGCCGGGACGCCCCCGCACGACTGCTTCATCCTGCGCCGCGACGGCACCATCGAGGGCGACATCGACTGGGACTATCCGGTGGTGACCGAGGTCGAGGCCCGTCCGATCGACGAACGTCCGCTCGTGCTGACGGGCGGCGTCTTCACCACCATCGCCAATCGGATGCGGCAGCCGAAGGGCTACAACTACTGGGCGCGCAACATCGCGATCACGCGCTCACGCACCCTTGTGCAGGGCCTGACGCATCACGTCACGGGTGAAGGGGAGTTCGGCCATCCCTACAGCGGATTCCTCCACGTCAGGCGATGCGCCGACGTCACACTGCGCGATTGCGTCGTGAGCGGCCACAAGACCTACTCCACGATCGGAGCGATCGGCGAGCCGGTGCGCATGGGCAGCTACGACCTGAACGCCAGCGACGTGGTGAACGTCACGCTGCGCGGCGTTCGCATGGACGACATCTGCGACGCCACGCGCTGGGGCGTGATCGGCACCAACTTCTGCAAGAACATCCTGCTCGACGACTGCACGCTCTCGCGCATGGACACGCACCAGGGCGTCTCAGGCACGTACACGATCCGCCGCTGCACGCTGGGTCACGCCGGGCTCAACGCCATCGGTCGCGGCGTGCTGACGGTCGAGGATTCCACGCTCAACGGCCGCGCGTTCCTCTCGCTGCGCAGCGACTACGGCAGCACATGGGAGGGCACGGTCGCGATCCGCAACTGCCGCTGGCGTCCCGGATGCGGTGCGCCGATCCAGCCGTATCTGATCAGCGCCAACAACGACGGCCGGCACGACTTCGGCTACCCGTGCTTCATGCCGCGTGAGATCGCTGTCGACGGCCTGGCGATCGATGACAGCCACGCCCCTCCGGACTATCAGGGACCGTATCTGTTCACCGACCCGAACGGCTCCGGGAGCGACGCGTCGCCGCGGCCGTTCCCGTATCGACCCACCGAGCGGGTGACGGTGCGCAACGTGACGGTCGCCAGCGGCCGCCCGCTCCGCACCTCGCCAGACACGGAGTTCGCCGCCCGCGTGCGCGTGATCGCGACGTAGTGCCTCCGCATCCGTCGGCCGGGCTCTCCGGGCCAGGCCCGATCAGCGTTCGGCCTTCCAATACGCGTTGACGATGGCGTCGCGCAGGCTGTCGTCCACGGCTCGCGTCGTGTTGCGCGGATCGGAGGCCTCGGTCACGTGCGTGTTGAACGACACGACATAGCCGGAACGCGACGGCCTGTGGACGTAGAGGTGCGAGATGAAGCCGTTCTGATTGCCGCTGTGTCCGACCAGCTCGACGCCGTCATGCCGCTCGATGAAGCACGAGAGTCCTGCCCGAACGTCTGCGCCGCTGGTGCCTTCGCCGTCCCTGGCCGCGATCTGCGGCGTAGCCATCTCGAGGAGTGACGCGGGCGCGAGGATCGTCTCGTTGCCGTCGATGAGGAACGCCAGGTACGCCGCCATGTCCGGCAGCGGCGCGTTCAGGCCGCCGTTGGACACCGTGATGCCGGAGTCGAAGTCGAAGGGCTGCTCGCGGAGATCCCCGGCGGCGCCGCTGTAGCTGTGGGAACGATGCGCACGGAGATAGGCAGGCGCGCGGTCGAAGAACGTCCGCGTCATGCCGAGCGGCATCAGGATGTTCTTGGTGACGTACACCTCGTAGTCGTCGCCGGAGAGCGACTCGATGATCCGGCCGAGAAAGATCACGCCGGGATTCGAGTAGCTGTACTGCGTACCCGGCCTGAACAGCAGCTCGGTGTAGGGCATCATCGCGACAAGCTGCGTCCAGCGCGTCGGCTCGAACGGATGCCACGGTCGATCGCCGCCCCACGGCCAGGTGCCTGCCCGGAAACCGCCTGTGTGAGACATCAGGTGGCGGATCGTCACCTGCGAGATGTCGCCGAACCGATTGTGGACGTCGCGCAACTCCGGGACGTACTTCACCACGGGGTCGTCGAGCGAGAGCAGACCGCGATCGCGCAGCTGCATGATCGCCACGCCGGTGAACGTCTTGGTGATCGACGCCCAATGGAAGATGGTGTCGCGATCCACGGGCCTCCCCGTCCCTCGGTCCTGAAGTCCCACGACCGTCTCGTGCGCAACGGCGCCGTCCTTGACGAACACCACGCTCGCGCCGACGATGCCGGCCTGCTGCACCCGCTCGCGGAACGTCGTGGCGACGCGTGACCAGGCGTCCCCGGGCGGCGCGGCGTGCAGGCCCGCGACGGTCGAGACGAGGGCGGCGAGCAACGAGAGCCTCAGGCGATGACCTGTCATGTCCGCGCATTGTGTGTCGAGCGGCGCGCGTGGGCAACCAGACGTCCATCACGCCGCCGATACACGGTCGATGCCTCGCCGGGATCTCGCCGCACGTGTTCGGGCCGGTGCCGCCCGGCGTTGAACAATGCGGCTCCGCTCACATCGCACGCGGCGCGTTGCGCGCCGGAGAGCCGCGGGAGACACCATGGACGCACGATGGACGATCGCCGCCGCAACACTGGTCGTGGCGGCATGCGGTGGAGGCAATGCGAGCTGGTCAGACAACGCACCAGGCGCGATACGTGCGTCACGCGTCTCGGCAGAACCCGCGGGCGCCATGGAGAGCATGGCGGCACCGGCGCCGGCGAGCGACGCTCAGGCGCGTGGAGGCGACGGGTCCGTCAGTCCCGAGGCGGTACAGGCCGACACTGCGACCAGCTATCTGGCGTACGCGTACAGCCAGCGACTGGAGCTCCCGGGCACTCGGCTCGCGGCGGTGATGGACGGCCACCTCGCCGCGTGTCAGGCGGCGGGAGAAGCGCGCTGTCAGCTCATGGGATCGTCTCGCGATGGCGAGCCGGACGCCCAGATGAGCGGCCAGCTCACGGTGCGTGGCGAGCCGCAGTGGCTGCGCGTGTTCATGCAGACAGTGGCGTCCGACGCGGCAGGTGCCGGTGGCAGGCTCGTACACAGGGGGGCGTCCACCGAGGATCTCACGCGCAACATCGTCGACAGCGAGGCGCGCCTGCGTGCGTCGCGTGCGCTGCGCGACCGGTTGATGCGGCTCCTCGAATCGCGCCCCGGGTCGCTGCAGGATCTGCTTGCCGTCGAGCGCGAGCTGGCGCGCGTTCAGGCGGAGATCGACGCGACGGAGTCGACGCTGGCGGTGATGCGCAGGCGTGTGAGCATGTCGACGCTCACCGTGGCGTACCAGTCGCCCGCACCGAGTGTCTCGACGCAGACGTTCGGTCCGCTGCGCGATGCGGTCAAGCAGTTCGTCGCGCGTGCGGTGGAGAGCACCGCGGTGATCGTGTCCATCGTGGCGTCTCTGCTGCCATGGGCGGTCGTTGTCGCATTGCTCGTCTGGGGTTTGAAGCGACTGCGTCGCGCGGCTCGCCATCGCCGGGCCGCCGCACGCGACGCGGGCGCCGACAGCGTGGACGCCCGCTAGTCAGACACAACATGCCACGACGTGGCGACCGGCACCGGAAGGCCGATACCGACCCCGTCAGGGAAGGTTGTCCAGGTCGGCGAGATCCTTGTGCCGACCGGCGGCACGCTTGTTGGTCTTCAGATCGGTCAAGGAAATGACAGGCACGTGCAGACCGTCCAGCTCGACGTCAGTCGCGTTCTGGCGACAGGTATCGAACTCCACGCCGTCGATGGCTGTCATCACCTCGATACGGAATGGTGGCGTGCCGAATCGCACGACGCTGGATGAGCTCAGGAACAGGTCTGGCACGAGTGCCGGGACGTCGAAGCCGAACTCGTGCAGTGCGCTGACGATCTGCGCGGCGTTGTCGGGCGTGGCGGCGACCCACACGTCGAGGTCGATCGTGGCGCGTGGATAGCCGTGCAGGCCAACGGCGTACCCCCCGACGAGCAGCTACTCAACGCGATACGCGTTGAGCAATCTCAAGAATTCTCTGAAGTCGTCCGGTAGTTGCGGTGCGTCCATAGACCACTCGGCGCATTGTTTCGATGGCGGCGAGGCGTTCTTCAGGTGTGCGCGACCACCAGTAGCGCCGGTCGTCGGGCTCGTCGCGCAGGCTCTGCACCGAGACGGCTGTTCGATCGACGCATGGCTCTGATGGCGGCACGTCGGCAGTATACGTGTTCGTCCGCCGGCACAGGCGTGCAGCCGTGCGGGGTCCGGCTATAGTCTGCGGATGCCGGACGCACGTCACGTCACGCGCCGCACGTTTCTCGATTCGCTCGCGGCGACAACCACGCTCGGGCTCGCAGGCACGCCCGCCGCTCGCGCGATCGCGCAGCCGTCGATCACGAGCGCTGGTACCGGAGCGCCGCCGGATCTGCCGCGCTCCACGGCAGCCGCGAACGCAGACCTGGGCTCGAACTTCGGTTTCGTCGATGCGCTCGGCCGTGAGGCCCGATATCCCGGGTCATTCCTGTCCGGCGGCTTCTCCTCACTGGACGCGTTCACCACCGCGGGGCGACGCGCCATTCTCGATGCGTACGCATACCAGCCGGCATCGGTCGACCCCGCACCAGAGGTGGTCGACCGCTACGAGGGCCCCGACTTCGTGCGCGAGAAGGTGGTGTTCTCCACGACGACGGGGTTCCGTGTGCCGGCGTACGTCCACGTGCCCAGGGGGCTCACCGGCCGCGCTCCGGCCATCGTCGATCTGCACTCGCACGGCGGCATGTTCCTGTTCGGCAAGGAGAAGGTGATCGACTTCGGGCGCAACCACCCGTCGATGACGCGGTATCACGCCGAGAACTACGCCGGCCGTCCGACGGCCACGGCGCTGGTCCGACGCGGGTACGTGGTGATCACCATCGACGCGTTCATGTTCGGCGAGCGCCGGGTGCTGATGGACGCCGATCTCGCAGCAGGCTGGGACCGCGCGGCCTACAGCGTCGACGATGTGCAGCGCTTGAATCAGGTGTGCCGGACGAAGGAATCGACGCTGGCCAAGACGCTGACCGTGCTCGGCCCGAGCTGGCCGGGCATCGTCGCCTGGGACGACATGCGGACGGTGGACTATCTCGTCACGCGGCCCGAAGTCGACCCATTGCGTATCGGCTGTGTTGGCGTGTCGTTCGGCGGATGGCGCTCGCTGTTCCTCGCCGCACTCGATCCACGGATCTCCGCCGGATGCATCGTCGGGTTCATGTCGACGATCCGTTCGATGCTGAGGCGCCACGTCGACACGCATTCATGGGTGCACTTCGTGCCCGGCCTGCATCGCCACCTCGACCTGCCGGATGTCGCGGCGCTCACGGCGCCGCGGCCCCTGCTCGTCCAGCAGTGCCGCCGCGACGGCCTCTTCCCCCGCGACGGCATGGATGCGGCCGTGACGGCGATCGCGGAGAGCTACGCGCGCGCGGGCCTGGCCGACAGGTTCACGAGCCGCGTCTACGACGTACGGCACGAGTTCAACGTGCAGATGCAGGACGATGCGTTCGCGTGGTTCGACACGCACCTCCGCGCCTGACGTGACCGACATTGCAGGTTCACGGAAGGACTTCTGCAGATTCGCGGAGTGAGAGACGTCACTCCGGAGCGATGAGTGTGCCGTTCGCGAGGCTTGCGAAGGTGTCGCGAGTGACAAAGACGGCTTCGGCGGCCTGCGGGAAGCGCCCGTAGAAGCCATCGAGCGCGCGTGCGTGGCGCTCCTGCGGCGCTCGCCACGACACTCCAGTCGCGGGCGACGTCGAGGACGTCCATTGTGTCGAGCCTACTCGACAGAATTGATACCGTCGACTGTACTCGACACAACGGCGACGCGCGGCCGCGGGCCGCCAGGGCCTACGGCTTCATCCCCTCGTTCCACACGGGCTTCTCCGTCGCGTTCGCCAGCCAGCGTACCGGCTCGACGAGCGACGCGATCGCGTCGCGCATGTGCGCGATGTCGATGTGGCGCAGTTCGTCGGCCGGCGTGTGGTACTCGGTGTGCAGGCCGTAACTCGACACCGTGTGCGCGACTACGCCACGCAGCGCGAAGCGGATGTTGTCGGACCGGAAGAAGAACTGCTGCTGCGGGTGCGGGTCGGCCACCAGATTGGCGCCGTGCGCCGCGAGTTGCGGGCCGAGCGTCGACCGCTCGAAGCCGGTCAGCCACAGCGTGCCCGGAGGCACCTTCGGATCGGGACGGCCGATCATCTCGATCTGCAGGTCCGCAACGATGTTGGAGAGTGGGATCACCGGACGGTCCACGAAGTACCCGGCGCCGAAGCCGCCGGCCTCTTCGCTGCCGAACAGCGCGAATACGATCGACCGGCGTGGCCGAGGTCCGTTGACCAGCGCTCGTGCCAGTTCCAGCACCGCCGTCACGCCAGACGCGTCATCGTCGGCGCCGTTGTTGATCGTGTCGGCCACGCCATCAGTGGTCGCCGCGGCGCCGATGTGATCGAGGTGCGCAGACAGCACGATCGTTTCGGTGTCGGCAGCCGGATCGGTGCCACGCAGGCGGCCGACGGCGTTCCACGTCGCGGTGCGCGTGGCAGCAACGCGATCGGTGCGCAACTCCACGCGCGTGCCGTCGGCGAGCGCGGCGATGGCGTCGAAGGCTTCGGGGAGCAGCGTCACCGCTGTCGATCCTGCCGATGGAGCCGGAGGCACGCCGACCAGTTCGCTCGACACCCATTCCGGCAACTGCCGTGTCATCGCCGCCCAGTTGGCCGCCTGCGCGCTCGTCGCCCGGCGCAGAACGAGTGACGCGCCACTCAGTTGCCTCGGTGCGTCCGCGCTGGGTGGCACGACGACAACGGCTCCCCGCGGCACCGGTGTGCCGGCGGCGTAGCGGAGCAGCGGTCCGCCGATCCGATCGGCGGGGATCGATCGCACCAGGAAGTCCTGGCCGCGCGTCAGCGTCGTCTCACCGGCTGTCAACGTCGACGGCGTCTTCACGCCGTAGCGCTGCACCTCGATCTTCTGCACGAACCACCCGTCGTCGCCCATCGGCTCGAGTCCAAGCGCCGCGAGCTGCGATCCGATGTAGGTGGCGGCGATCCACTCGTCGCGCGTCCCGCTGCCGCGACCGTTCAGTGCGTCACTGGCCAGGAACCGCATGTGCGCGTCGATGTGACGGGCCTCCACGCCATCGGTGCTCCGCCCCGTCGAGGTGACAGCTGGCGACGGCGCCACCTGACCTGACGTGCGTGTCGCGCAGCCGGTTCCGGCGAGGGCGATGAGAACGAACCACGAGAACGCGGACGATCGAGTTCGAGACAGCATCGCGAGATTGTAAGCTCGCGCTGCCGCCCACTCCGGCCGTCGGGTCCATACTGGGAGGACTGCGCCATGATCCGCCCACTCCTTCGCCGGCACCCGACGCCGAGATCCCGCCGCCTGCTCCCGCCATGTCTCATCTCGTGACGCAGCGTGTCGCGGCACTCGTCGCGGCGGCGGCCGGCGGCCTGTTGCTCATCGCCCTCGCCGTCGCCAATGCCGCGGGCTATCGCTTCGGCGTCGCCGATCAGGCCTTCTACCTGCCGTCCATCCTCGAGGCGGCCGACCCGGCGCTCTACCCGCGCGACGATCAGCTGATCGATGCGCAGGGACGGTTGATGGTCACCGACGAGATCACGGCGTGGCTGGTCACGCACTCCGGGATCAAGATCGAGACGTTGTTTCTCGCCAGCCACCTGGCGAGCCTTGCGCTGCTCTTCCTGGCCGTGTGGCTGCTGGGCCGGCGGTTCGCCCGGCATCGGTGGACGGCCGTCGCTGGCTGCCTGGCGGTGACGCTGCGGCACCGCATCATGGAGACCGGCGCCAATACGTTCGAAGGCTATTACCATCCGCGCGGCCTGGCGTTCGCGTGCGGCGTCGCCGCCGCCGCGGCGGTGGCGCGC
>JADLFL010000076.1 GCA_020845575.1 Acidobacteriota bacterium
CCCTCACGCTCGTCCTGGTCGTCATCCTGCTCTACCTGTCGATGCAGGGATGGCCGCAGACGCTGCTCGTGTTGTCGAGCCTGCCCTTTGCGGTGGCGGGGAGCGTCTGGCTGCTGTCGTACATGCATTACAACCTGTCCACCGCTGTCTGGGTGGGACTCATCGCCGTAGCCGGTGTCGCAGCGGAGACCGGCATCGTCATGGTGGTCTACCTCGACGAGGCGTTCGCCCGGTACATGCGCGAGGGGCGAATCCTTGTGCCGGCCGACGTGGACGCAGCCGTCATCGAAGGCGCGTCGGCACGTGTCCGCCCGCTGCTGATGACCGTGGCGACGACCGTGCTCGGATTGCTGCCCCTGCTCTGGGAATCGGGCGTGGGTGCCGATGTCTCGGCGCGGACGGCCGCCCCGGTGGTCGGTGGTCTCTGGTCGTGCATGGTGCTCACTCTGCTCGTGCTGCCGGCCGGATACACGATGTGGCGCCGAGGGCAGGTCCGCCGTGCGATGCCAGTTGCGGCGCTGGCCAACACCGAGGCGGTGGACCCCGCGCAGACGCCCGGACTTGCCGAAGCGAGCACCCTTGTCCCTCGCGAGCAGGAGCCGTCACCCGTCGATGCGGGCGCCACGGTCGCTTCTGAAGATCCTCCCGCTACACCGTCGTCCACGAAGCCGGATTCGGAGGTGTCGTCGTGACACGGCATCGTCGACGCTGGCGAGAGCCAGGTGTGGTGTCGTGGGACGATGTGGCCCAAGTCAGGAGCACTCTCACTGAGAGTGGTTCGAATCCCGAAGCGTGTCTCCGCAGCCGCGGAGCAGTGCCCGCCGACACGTGTGCAGACTCTCAACCATGTCACCGCCTATGAAAACGTGGGGACACCGATCTGCGTCCCCGTCCGTCTCGGTTGCAGCGCCACGCAGCCGACGATGATGAACGCCGCCCCGGCGAGCAGGCAGAGCCCGCCTGCGATCAGAAAGGCGAGCCGATAGTCGCCCAATGTCGTCCGAATCGCTCCGGCGCCGAATGCCGCCAGCGATGCACCCAGCTGATGACTCGCGCCGATCCACCCGTAAACCACACCGGTGTTCTCGCGTCCGAATGCGTCCGTGGTGAGCTTTACTGTCGCCGGCACCGTGGCCACCCAGTCGAGACCGTAAAACACGGCGAACACCGCAAGGCCAGTGCCGCCGTCGAGTAACGTCGCAGGGAGGAACAACAGCGACAGGCCGCGCAACGAGTAGTAGGCAAACAGCAGGTGGCGTGCCGAGTATCGATCGGTGAGCCATCCGGATGCCGTGGTGCCGAGAATGTCAAACACCCCCATCATCGCGAGCAGATGCGTAGAGCGTGTCGCGGGAATCCCGACGTCATGGCAGGCCGAGATCAGGTGAGTCCCAATCAACCCGTTGGTGCTGGCGCCGCAGATGAAGAACGTCCCGGCCAGCAGCCAGAACGCCGGCGTGCGAATGGCGTGCGCGAGTGCGGCGAGCGGACGCATGGCGATGGCTCGCACTGGGCTCGCAGCCTGTGGATCGTGGCCATAGGGAGTGAGGCCGAGATCGGACGGTCGGCCTCGCATCAACACGAGCACCAGCACGAAGACCGCAGCGGCAGCGCCAGCCACCACGAAGGTCGCGGAGCGCCAGTTCGACGCCTCGACGACCTTCGCCAGCAGCGGCAGGAAGAGCAGCTGCCCCGTCGCATTGGCGGCCGACAACATCCCCATCACGAGGCTGCGATGCCGATCGAACCAGCGTGTCGCGACCACGGCACCAAGCACCAGGGACGTCACGCCGGTCGTCATGCCGACGAGGACTCCCCAGAGCAAGAAGAACTGCCACTGGCTCGACATCTGCGCCGACAGGGCGACCGCCGTCGTCATCACCGCAAGCGCGCACAGGACGACACGTCGTAACCCCCAGCGATCCATCACCGACGCGGCGAAGGGGCCAACGAGACCGAACAGCGCAATGTTGACGGCGATCGCCGCCGAGATCGTCGCGGTGCTCCACCCGAACTCCAATTCGAGCGGCACGATGAAGAGACCAGGTGTGGCGCGGACCCCGGCGGTGATCAGCATGACGACGAAGGTGACGCCGGCAATGGTCCAGGCGTAGTGCCAGCGGTCCTGCGTTCCGGGCGCGCCGATCACCGCGGACGTCCTTCCTGAACAAGCTGTGCACGGACCGCACCGGCAATCTCGTCGGCAAGAGGATCGCCATGCGCCGCACGGGCCAGCAACAACCCACCCATCATCGTCGCCAGTCGAACGCATGCCGCCGCGCGATCGCGGCGCGCGTCGCCGGAGTCCATCAATGTCGCAAGCGTCTCGATCTGCTGACGCACCCCCTCGAGGTAGGCCGGCCGGATTGGATGACCGTGTCCAACCCGCGCGACGTCGGTGGCCAATGTTGCGGTGGGGCACGTGGCGACCGCCGGATCGCGATTCTGGGAGCTGAGGTAGCCTTCGGCAATTCTGCGGCGCGCAATGGTTGGTGATGGGGCCGCATCTATGCGCCGCCGCCACTTCTCGGCCGACATGGCGAACGCCGCTTCGCACGCGCTCGCTGCCAGCGCATCCTTCGAAGGAAAGTGCCCGTAGAACCCACCGTGGGTGAGGCCGGCTTCGCCCATGACGTCAGCAATGCTGACGGCATCCAGCCCCCGCTCGCGGAACAGTTTCGACGCCGCATCCTCAATCGCACGGTGATTGGCCTTGGCTTGCGCTCTGGAGACTCTTGACATCGCTGTCGTCCATCATATATCTATTCATGATGTATGTCATGTAATCCAGCGCGCTTCGCACGCAGGTCGGGGCGCACGATGACCGACTCGAGCCTGCACCACACGATCATCGCGTCGTTTCTGGAGCGTCAGCGTCCTCCGACCATTGCGGAGATCGCCGCACGCTTCGAATCCAGCGAGGTCGACGCTCGGCGCGCGCTCCGGCAGCTTGCAGCCAATCACGGAGTGGTACTTCACTCGAGTTCAGACGAGGTCTGGGTCGCACATCCGTTCTCCGCGGCGCCGACGACCTTCGTGGTGAGATCGGGCGCACGCACCTGGTGGGGCAATTGCGCCTGGTGCTCGCTGGGTGTGGCCCATCTCGCCGGCGGTACCGCCACAGTTGAGACGAGGCTCGGCGCGCTCGATGACCAGGTGGCGATCCGGATTGAGAACGGCAGGGTGATCGACACGGATTACGTCGTGCACTTTCCCATCCCCATGCGTCACGCGTGGGACAACGTCATCTACACCTGTTCGATCATGTTGTTGTTTCGCGACGAGGCACAGGTGACCGCATGGAGTGCTGCGAGGGGGCTCCCTCGGGGTGACGTGCGGCCGATCGAGCAAGTGTGGGCGTTTGCGTCGGAATGGTACGGACGTCATGCCGCGCCCGACTGGACCAAGTGGTCCACTACCGAGGCGGCGGAGATGTTCTGCAGGCACGACCTGACGGGACCGGTCTGGGCGCTCTCGAATGGCGCCGCACGTTTCTGAGCTGGCAACGAGGAGCCATGAGTTCTGAAAGAGATCCCTTTTGTTTCGTGTGCGGCTCTGAGAATGCCTCGGGCCTGGGTGTTGTGTTTCACCGCGGCGAGGACGGACACAGCCTGACGACGTACCGTGCCCGTCCCGAACATGAGGGTTGGCCCGGCATGATGCACGGAGGCGTGTTGTTCGCGCTCCTCGATGATGCGGTGGGCTGGGCAGCACGGTTCAGCGGAACGCCGACAGTGACAGCGAAGGCAGAGATCAGGTATCGGAGAAGCGTCCCGACCGATACCGCATTGCTCATCGAAGCGCGAATCGTCAGCCGGGGCCGCATGCTGACGGCCGAAGCTCACGCGAGATGTCGCGACACCGGCGTCGTGTATGCAGAACTCGGCGCACGCTTGTTCCCGCTTGACAAGATCAGAGAGCGCTAGCAGCCGTCCCCGAACGACAACCGGGGAGTGAGCGTGCCCCTCGCCGCGACGATGGGGAGATGCACCGGAGCGTCAGACTGGAGATCGCTCCAACAGCGTTGGGCGGTTCGTGCGTAACTGGTCTCCTGCGGCATCGCGATCGCACGGACTTGCGGGGGCAGTCGTAATTGTATATGATGACTATACAATGACGACCGTTCCGCTCGTCGAGATCCACGTCGACTCTCCTGTCCCGGTCTATCGACAGATCACAGACTCGCTGCGCGGCCACCTCGTGGCCGGCCGCTTGGAGCCCGGCGACCTGCTGCCGCCGGTACGGCAACTGGCGATGGACCTCGGCGTGCACTTCAACACCGTGGCGCACGCCTATCGCGACCTCGCCGAAGAAGGGTGGCTCGACCTGAAGCGCCGGCGCGGCGCGATGGTCATCGCACGCGGCCGGCCCGGGAAGCCTGACCAATCGCGCATCGGCATCCTCATGACGCGGTTACGCGATCTGACGGCTGAATTGCGCAGCGCTGGTCTCACCGACGCGCAGGTCGCCGCGGCGCTGCGACACGTCAGCAAGGGATCGAAGCCGTGACGCTCGCCACGCTCCCGTCAGTCGCCATCATCGTCAACGCGCTGATCTTCCTCGTCATCCCGGCGCTCAGCCGACATGACATCTTCTTCTCGATCACGGTGTCGCGGGATTTCCGCGACACGACGATCGCCAGGGCCACCCTTCGTCGGTATCGCGTGGGCGTACTGGCAGGTTCGATCGGCGCGCTCGTGGCCGTGCAGATGGCGACGTCATCACCACACCTGATCGTACCGGCGGTCTTCGTCCAGACCATCGCGGCCACCGCCGCGTGGGCCTGGGCCCATCGCACGATCCGGCCGCACGCGGCGATACCCTCCGCCGTTCGAGTGGCCGCGCTTGTGCCACGAGACCTGAGCTATCCCGGCGGTGCGGTCGCGATCGTCGGACCGTTCCTCGTGCTCGGCGCCGCCGCGTGGCTCCTGCACGCGAACTGGGATTTCATCCCCGATCGGATCCCCGCACACTGGAACATCTACGGCACACCCGATCGCTGGACAACGAAATCGGGCCGCGGCATGTTCGTCCCATTGGCATTCGCGGCGGTCATCATCCTGGCGGTGCAGGTGCAGGCGTGGTTCATCGTTCGCCGGACACGGCAGATCGTCGTGACTGGTGCGTCGGCCGACGCAGAGCAGCAGTTCAAGCGGCGCACGGCGGCATACAGCGTACTCTCGACCTTCAACGTTGCCGCGCTCTTCGGCTACTTCGCGATGCGCACTGTCGTGACCTCCGACGACAACCTCGGTTGGGGTTTCGCGCTCATCATGGGCCTGGTCGTCCTGTCCGGTCTCGGCTTCGCCGGATGGCTGTTGATCGCGGGCCAGGGCGGTCAGCGTCGCGTGGCGCCAGACGCCCGGTCAGCCACGCTCGGCGACGCCTCGCCCGACAGCGCCTGGAAGGCAGGCGTGTTCTACTTCAATCCCGACGATTCGGCGATCCTCGTCGAGAAGCGCATGGGCCTGGGCTGGACGCTCAATCTCGGCAACAGACTGGCGTGGTTGTTCCTGCTTCTCGCGATCGGCGTGCCGTTTCTCATCGCGCTGTTCATGCGCTGACGCGCGCAACCGCATTCGGTCCGCGTGGCCTGACACACGCTGGCGCTCACGCGGGTCCGGACCATCAATGCGGCAGCGGCGCCGCGCGCCGCGCGCGGCGCACGTTGAAGGCGCTGACGATCAGCACGCCCTGCACCAGCGCCAGGCCGAGGATCACGGCGCCGTGGTGACCATGGTCCATCAGCGGGCCGAAGATCAGCGGTGTCACTGCCTGACCGATGTCCAGACCCGCGTAGACCACGCCGTACACGCGCCCGCTGGCGTTGGCCGGGGTGGAGCGCTTGACCAGCAGGTCGCGCGAGGGACCGGCGATGCCCGTCGCGAAGCCCATGGCGCCGAACAGCACCGGCACCACCGCCGGCGGGAAGTCCGCCAGCACCATCACCAGCGCGAAGACGGCCGCGATGCCGAATCCGGCGCCCACGATGCGCTCGCAGCG
Source organism: Acidobacteriota bacterium (assembly GCA_020845575.1). NCBI lineage: Bacteria > Pseudomonadati > Acidobacteriota > Acidobacteriota bacterium. The sequence goes on from JADLFL010000076.1 coordinate 6,004, forward strand.
CGACGGGTCGGCCGCGAGGAAGCCGCCCACCGCCATGCCCATCGAACTGGCCACCATGTACACCGTCAGGCAGATCGCCACCAGTGCCACGGGTACCGCGTGCAGATGGCCCGCGGCGGCCGGCGCGAAGGTCTGCACGATGCTGAGGACCATCGCGTAGAAGAAAAAGAAGCCGAAGCACATCCACACCGCGGGGATGCGCAGGAAGTCGAAGGTGCCGGCGTCCGGTGCATCGTCGCGGCTCGCCGCCTTCTGCGCGGTCCTGACGTCCAGCGCCAGCCCGCCGCGGTTGACCCACAGCACGACCAGCACGGCCAGCGCCAGCACGCCGGCGGCCGCCAGCGCTGCGCGCCAGCCCCAGGTCATGGCGATCGGCACCACGAAGGCCGGTGCCAGCGCCCAGCCCAGGCTGCCGGTGATGCCGTGCACGCTGTAGGCATGGCTCAGACGAGTAAGCGACACCTTTCTATTGAGCAGCGTGTAGTCAACCGGGTGGAACACGCCGTTGCCCACGCCCGCCAGCACGGCACCGGGTAGCAGCACCCAGTAGTTCGGCGCCAGCGCGTAGACGAACGCGGCCAGGCTCAGGCAGCCCAGGCCGACAAACAGCACCGGGCGCGGCCCGAGCCTGTCGACCACGAAGCCGGAGGCGGCCTGCACCCCGCACGACACGACGAAGAACATCGTCAGCACCGCGCCCAGCTCGGTATAGCTCGCGCCGAAGGCGTCTTTCAGCCAGGGAAACAGCGGCGGGAGGATGAGCTGGCCGAAGTGGCTGAGGGCGTGTGCCAGGCCGACAAGGCCGATCAGCCTGGCATCGGAACTGATGGACGGAGTGGAGGCGGAAGACATGCGGGAGGGGCGGCCCACCACCGACGGCAGACGACAGGAAACAGTAGGGCTGTTTCGTCGTGGGCACAAACGAACCCTCCTTCTGTTGACATCGTGATGCGCGATGCGTGATGCTTGATGCGTGCGTACGACCTTCGACCTCGATCTCGACGTTCTCCTGGCTGTGAAGGAGATTGCCGGTGCCCGGCGCAGCACCGTCGGCAAGGTGCTGTCGGAACTCGCGCGCAAGGCACTGCAGCCGGCCGAATCGCCTGCCGTACGGAACGGCGTGCCCGTGCTGCCGCGCCGGCCGGCCACGGCCCCGCGGCCGACGATGGCGCTGGTCAACGCGCTGCGGGACGGCGACTGAGCCACTGCCATGGCGCGTGTCGCTCTGCTGGACGTCAACGTTCTCGTCGCGCTGTTCGATCCCGATCACGTCCACCACGAGATTGCGCACGACTGGTTCGCCGAACATCGAGACGGCTGGGCCACGTGTCCGCTCACCGAGAACGGTCTCATCCGCGTCATCACCAACCCGGCGTATCACCCGGACGCCATCCGTCCGGCGCAGGCGGGTGGTTCGCTGCGGAAATTCCGTCGCAGCGGTGGTCATCACTTCTGGGTGGATTCGCTGTCGCTGACTGATGCCAAGACGTTCGATCTGACGCTCGTGCGCGGTCATGCGCAGCTCACGGACATCTACCTGCTGGGGTTGGCTGTGAAAAACGACGGCTGTCTGGTGACGTTCGACGGGAAGATGCCCCTGGGCGCCGCCGTGGGCGCGACGCGGGATCATCTCGCCGTGCTCGGTCCCGTCCCGGAGAGTCGACAACAGACCGACGCGAGGGACACCCACTGATGACGACGCACGATTCGCGAACGCCCGTCCTGATCACAGTGGCGAGCATCGCCATTGTCTTCGCACTGACGCTCACCGGATCGGCCACGCAGGTGCCACCGTCGCGGTTCGTGATCGACGCGCACCAGCACTGGCGCTCCGCATCGGACTACATCCAGACGCTCGTCAGGACGTATCGCCCGCGCAATGCGATGGCCTGCGTACTGACGCCGATCGCGAGCCTCGACGCGTTGATGGCCGCGGCGCGCGAACACCCTGACGTGATCATTCCGTACGGCTATCTCGACGTCGATCATCCCGACGCCCGGCGGCAGCTCGACACGTTCATCAAGGCCGGCGTCAAGGGCATCAAGATGCACCGGCCGAAGTACAACTGGGACGATTTCGGCTACTTCCCGCTGTATGGGCGCATGCAGGAGGCCGGGCTGGTGGCGCTGTTCCATACCGGTATCGTGTCGGGCAACGGCACCGGCGAGCCCGAGCCATCGTCGATGGCCCGGATGCGACCGTCGTTCCTCCACACGATCGCGCGGTCATTCCCGGCGCTGAAGATTCACGGGGCCCACCTCGGCAACCCGTGGTACGACGAGGCCGCCGAAGCCGCGCGCTGGTCGCCGAACCTGTACTTCGACGTCACGGGATCGACGCTGCAGAAGAAGCAGCACAACCTCTCCGTCTTCCGCGAGTACCTGTGGTGGGACGGCCCCGCCGAGCACAGTCCCTCCACCGCCGTGTATGCGTTCGAGAAACTGGTCTTCGGCACTGACGAGGGACCGGAGGCCCTCGACAGTGTTCTCAGCCGCTACGAAGCGATGCTCGACGCCAACAAGGTGCCCGAAGCCAGCCGCAGGAAGATCTACGGCGAGACGATGGCGCGCCTGCTGGGCATCAAGGTACGCGGCTGATCCGATGATGCAGACGCTTCAAGGCATCAGCCATCGAGCGAGCGCGATAGCGGCACGCTCACCAAGGTCCAGATCGTCAGTGATCCTTGCGGCGCTCTCCGGTGAGACGAGACGAACGTCCACCCATGATGGCGGTCTCTCGATCCACTCCCGGACGGCAGGAGGAGCACCGGCGGCGGCCAGCTCATTGGCGACGAAATCCGGTACGACGACGGGACTGTAGAAGCGCTGAAGGAGCTCCGCGTGATCCAGGAGGATCAGCTAGTGCAGCGGCCCTGCGTCGGCCACGACGATCATCGGCCGGGCAGGACTCCGAGTTCGCGTTGCGTGTCCAGGTCGTCTTCCAGATCCTGCGCGGTGTACTGCAGGGGCACATGATGTGCCTTGAGCAGCGCGTGCACCTGGAAGCGCGACTCGAGCCCCAGCAGCCGGCGCACCTGCGGCTCGGTCAGGACGCCGGTGCGATATGCCTCGACTGCGAGTGCTTCGAGCACACGCGACGCGGCACGTCGTCCCACTGTCCTTGCAGGACCGCGGAGATGTCGTCGGGCAACTGAATGGTGACCCGCATATTCCGATTGTATCGCGTCGATCTCCCGCCTGGGCCCAGGGGGTGCCAAGCGCATCACACCTGTCGCAGCGCTTCGGTTGGTTGAATGCGCAGCGCTCGACGCGCCGGGCCGGCGCAGGCCAGCACGCCCATGGCGGCCATGACGAGGGACGTGACGATCGACGACACGATGAGATCCACTGTCAGGTTGTCGCTGCGCCATGCGAAGAAGAAGATGAGACTGTTGCCGGCGAGGATCCCGCCGCCGAGTTGACGGCCGGCACGGGCGAAGACGCTGCGGAGCGCGCGCCGTGGGTTGGCGCCGAGGGCGATACGGATCCCGATCTCGCGCGTGCGATGCGCCACGGCAACGGCCATGAGCGCGTGCGGACCGGCCGCGGCGAAGACCAGCGCCACGAGCAGGATGCTGCCGAAGACGACGCTGCCGATCGCCATCCGCATCTGCTCCTGTGCGGCGATGTCATCGAGCGTGAGGATCTGTCCGATGTGCAAGCCCGCGTTGACCTGTCGCGCAAGGTCGGCAAGGCGGGGTGCAAGCGGCGCCGCATCGCCGGCCACGTGCGCAGGCGCGTGGGAGGCGCGTCATCCTGTCTTGCTGTCAAGAGGAGAGGCGCCGGTCGGGCTGACGGCTCTGACTCAGCTCAACAGATCTGCCAGTTGCGGCAGGGCCGTCGTGAGCGGCAGAACCTTGATACCGTCGACTTCGTACGCACGCGTCCCGCCATAGAACAGGAATGGACGTGCCATGGGATAGTCGCGTACGAACAGGCGCAGCGGCGAGAGGTCGGCATCACGGAAGACCGACGCGCGCTTCACCTCGATCGCCACGAGTCCTCGCTCTCCGTAGAGCGCGAAATCCACTTCCTTCCCATCGCGCGTGCGCCAGAAGTGCAGGGCGTATTACGACGCCGTTTTGTCGAGGTGTCTCATTCCTCCGTCAGTCCGCCCAGTCGAGACCCTCGTGCGTGATCACGAGGGTTTCGGTGGCCACGTCGTTGCCCAGTCCCTCGAGCGTCGGGCCCTCCCACTTCGACGGCCAGCCGCTCGTGAACCTCCAGCGCGCCACCGGCTGCCCTGTGCCGTCGAGCAGCACGATCACGCCGTCGCGGCGGTCGACCTGTCCATCGATGACGGCCTTGCGCCAGAGCCAGAGGGACCGGTCGGTGGTGAGACCCCGTTTCATCGTGATGTCGGAGACCTTGTGAATGCCGGGGACGCGTCGCACGCGCGAAGGATCCGTCCCGTCGCGATGCGCGATCACCTCGGACTCGCTGATGAGGCCGGTCACCTCCGCGAACTCGCCGACCACCAGGCCATCGATCTCCGCACGGAAGCGGAAGTTGCCATACGGATCCGGACGTGCCATCGCTGTGCTCCTCTGAAGGGACAACGACGCACCCGCACCGATCGCACGCGATCGAATGACGGGTTACCGCACGGCAAAAGGATTGACGATCTGTACGCCGGCCTTGCGGAAGTCGGAGCCATTGCGCGTTGCGACGGTCAACGAAGTAGCCCTTCTCCGGGCAGGCGAGCAGCCAGTCGATCGCGCCATCGTTGGGCCGAGCCGCCCGCCGGTCCAGGCGCAATCCGATTGTGCGACGTTCCTCCGTGGCGTGGAGAAGCCCGTCGGCAAGGGTTACCAGATGCCGGCGATGTCTGAGTCCGAGTCTGCACGCGTCAGGGCGACGAGGAGCCGCATCGACGACCTCCATTCCACTCTCCTCGCCACGCCAGAGAAGCACTTGATGGAACAGATGGAGACCGAGATTCACGGGCTTGTCGCGGCTGTGAGGGACTTGCCCGGACATCGTCTCGGTGAGGTCGGCCGCCAACAACACGCCGCCATCGTGCAGGACGGAAGCTGAACGGCGGCTGAACGCGTCGGCACCGTGCTGTGGCCACGTGTCTTACATCGTAAGCCAGGCTACAATGACGTCATGTCCACTCTCGTCATGTCGTCCAAGGGGCAGATCGTCCTGCCGGCATCCACTCGGCGCCGACTGGGGCTCGGCGCCGGTTCGACGCTCGAGGTGCTGGAAGAGGGTGACGGCCTGCGGTTGCGCGTCGTGCGAGCCGTTGCGCAGACCGACGTGACCGACCTCGCGGGCCTGGTGAAGGCGCCCTCGCGCGGCGTGCCGCGCAGGCTCGATGATTTCGACGCCGCGTCACTCACCGCGCGCACGCCGCCGAGCAGGCCATGAAGGCGCTGGACACCAACGTCCTCGCCCGCTTCTTCATCGACGACCCTGATGACCCTCAGGCCGCCAGACAGCGGCCCGCGGCGGTAGCGGCACTGTCCGCGCGGGCGTTCGTGTCCGTCACGGTGTTGCTCGAGTTCGAGTGGGTGATGCGTGGCTTCTACGGCATGACGCGCAAGGACATCGCTCGCGTGCTGCGCGCGCTCGCCGGGATCGAGCACGTGACGATCGAGGATCGCGGTGCCGTGCTGGGCGCATTGGACGCGTTCGACAAGGGCTTCGACCTCGCCGATGCGCTGCACGTGTGTCGCGGCGGACGCGCGGCGGGATTCGCCACGTTCGATCGCAAGCTGGCCAGGCGGGCCAGGCGCGTGACCCTTCCGCAGGAGATCGATCTTCTGACCTGATTGACCAGGGGCTGAAGCCCCTGGCCTCCATCAGAAGGACGCCTCGGAGATCAGCGCGGCTCTGCGAGCAGGGCATCGAGCTTGGCGTATCCCTCGTTGACGCCGGTCTCCATGCCCGAACGCAGCCACGCGTCGCGGCCTTCGAAGCTGTCGACGAGAGACTGGGCGTGCAGCCGCGTCCAGCCGTCGCCGAGATCCTCGAACCGCAGCGTCTCTAGCGCGACGTCGTCGGGCATGCCTTCGAAGGTGAACGTCTGCACGATGCGGGTATCGGTGATCTGGTGGAAGCATCCGCGGAACCCGTACGCCTGGCCGCTGCGCTCCGCGACGTAGCGCCACTCGCCGCCGTTCCGTGCGTCCCACGTGAGGATGTGCGTGTCCATGCCGTTCGGGCCCACCCATCGCGCGAAGAGCCGCGGATCCGTGTGGGCGGCCAGGAGCTGACTCGGCGTGGCGGCGAAGTCACGAGTGATGCGGATGACGGGCAGCTTGTCGTCGGCTTCGATCGTGGCGGTGGCGATGCGGCGTGCGGTCATGAGAGACGTCCTTTCCGAATGGCCCGCTTCGGGGCTTTGGCGTTCATCTCGGCGAGCAGCGAATCGAGTCGCCGATAGCGGCTCTCTGCCTGACGCCGGTATCGTTCGATCCACGTGGTCATGAGATTGAGGGGGGCGTGCTCGAGGTGCACCGTTCGTCTCTGGGCATCCCGGGTCTTGGTGACCAGGCCGGCGTCTTCGAGGACCCGGAGATGCTTGGAGATGGCTTGCAGGGTGACGTCGTACGGCTCGGCCAGCTCACCGACCGTGGCGTCCGATCCGGCCAGACGGGCCACGATGTCGCGCCGGATGGGATCGCCCATCGCGGAGAAGACTTTCGACAACGTATCCACCTCATTCTCAATCATTGAGTTGACAATGGGCCAGGTCTCCGCATTTGTCAACCGTACGGTTGAGAATGCCTGCGTCTCAGCCTTCGATCAGCGACGCCGCCTGCGGGCCAGCGAGGCGATCGCGGTGAGGCCGGCTCCAAGCGATGTCAGCGATGCCGGTTCCGGCACCGACTGTACAGGTGACCCGAGCGTCGAGTACCGAGTGCCGTCGGACCCCGTCACGATCGCGTCTGGCAGGAGGTTCCCGGCCGCGTCGTACACTTCGAGGCCTCGAAACGTCACGGTGTTCGAGAAGTCGGAGTCCAGGAGGAACTCCAGCGCGCCGGCGTCCAGGTTGAGCAACTCCATTTCGACGAGGCTCGACAACCACAGGTTGATCGTGGCCGTGCCATCGGCGCCGATGTCGAAACGCGGTGAGATCACGGATTCGTTGGCCGGGGTTTCGTCATACTGGAACTTCGTGTTCCACGCTTCGGGCTGCCCGGTGAACGCCGCACGATAGAGTTCGTCGTACGTGGGCGCGGCGTCGGTCGAACTGCTGAACGAGAACTGTGTCTCGAGGTGGTAGCGCGGGATCGTGTACCCCCCGGGAGGGACGTCGGCGAGCCAGTCGACCCACCTCGCGTTCAGGCCATCGATGTCGTACACCAGACGCCCCGTGGAGGGCGTCCCGGAGGCGCTCGTGATCCTGAACTCGTCGAAGACCAGGGCTTCGGCCAGGACGCTGAACTCGTAGGTCTCCCAGTTGTAGGCGTCGTTGAACGCACAGAAGGGCGTGTCGATCGGGCACGTCGCCGGGTTGTAGACCGGGGCGACCACGCCTTCCATGGAGGCGCGGGTCTTCAGGTTCATGGCGTTGGCCGTGGCAGTGGCCGTGGCGTGGACCGCGGCCGCGTACGAGTCCCAGCGGACATCGGCGTCAGCGGCGCCAATCGACCCGGTCCACCGGTCGCCTCCCGACTGGATCACGGGCGGACCACTGGTGTTCGTGGCGGTCACCGGCGTGACGCCGCTCTCGCGAACGATGACCTCCGTGCCTGCGCCCGTGAACCGCACCAGGGTGATGACGTCGGCGCTCGCGGGGACGACGGCGAGCAGTGAGGCGGCCGTCAGGGCCGCCAGGGTGAATCCATTGCGCACGTGATGCCTCCTGTGACACGAAACCGGATGGTCTCGTCATCACTGGCGACATTCGTGGCGACCGTTGGTCACGGCAATCGGCGCGAGCGATCCCCCGTGTGAGCTGTCGCGTCCAGCGCCCTGGCGCGCAGCGACAGCGCCTCACCCAGCCACCGGCTCTCGGGCGAGAGCTGCCGCCAGACGGCTGCGGCGGCATCCGCATGGACCAGTGCGTCGTCTGGCTGCCCTTCGCGAAGATCGATCCGGGCGAGTGCCACGTGCGCGTCCGCGTGCGCAGGCGTCTCCACCGGATACAGCTCGCGCAAGCGAGCGAGGCTTCGCTCCAGAGCGGCCCTCGCCTCGGGCGCTCCGTCCTCGGCGGCCAGCAGCGCCAGATCGACGTGCATCTGCGCGACATCGCGCGCGGCGGCTGGCACCGTGCCCGACACCTCCACCGCTTCCTCCAGTTGTTGACGCGCAACGTCGCGGCGCCCCGCCAGCGCGTTGAGGCGCCCGGCCATGAACAGGACACGCGCGACAGGCTTGCCCGCCGCGCGCATGTCAGCCACCACCTGGTCGATCTCGCGCGTGGCCGTCGCGAAGCGACCCGCGTACGCGTGGCCGAGCGCGCCATACGTCCTGTTGCTCAGCACGATCGGGTGCGTCGGGCCCAGGAAGTCCCTCGTCGCCTTCATCCCGCGATCGATGGCAGTCACGGCATCGTCTCCGCGCCGGACGAGCGCCATGAGCATGCCGCGCAGGTTCTGCACGTGGACGAAGTCGAGCGCGTCGGCGTCGAGATGCTGTTCGAGAATCGCGAGTGCCTTGGTGTTGTTCGCGATCGCATCGGCCAGGCGACCGATGCGCATCTGGTTGCCGGACAGGTTGTGGGTGCTGATGCCGACGCCACGCGACGATTCGCCCTGCATCGCGATCTTGATCGCCAGTGCCTGCTGCAGCTCGGTCACCGCCGGTACGAGATCGCCAGCGTCCGCGAGGGCCTTGGCGCGCAGTTCCCGCGCGCCAAGTACCCACGGGTGATTGGGTTGGCTCGCATGCGCCGACAGCGTGCGCTCCAGGGCCTGCGCAGACACTTCTACAGCCTCTTCGGAGTGCTTGGCCTGCTGGAGCGCTTCGCCGAGCGTGCGCCATGACGCCGCGGTCTCCTGGTGATTCCTGCCGAGATATCGTTCGCCGAACTCGATGGCTCGCCGCGCCGCCGCACTCGCGTCGGCGTACTTCCCGCCGACGATGGCGACGTCGGCGCGCAGGCGCAACGCACGCGCCAGGTCCAGGGCTCTCGCGTCCGGGCGACGCTCCATCAGCGGGACGATCGCGTCGAGCACCGCGGTGGCCTCGACAGGCTGGCCGCGCTGCATGTGCGACGAGGCGCGCAGCATTCGCGCGTGCAGGGCTTCCGGGTGATCGACGGGGAGCGCGGCGGCGGCTTCGGTCTCGGCCTGGGCGACCACGGCGTCGAACTCGTTCGATCGTCCGAAACCGCGCAGCCCGTCGCCGATGAGATTCAGCAGTTGCACGCGCACTTCGGGTGGCGCCTGGAGTTGGGACACCTGCTGGTGCGCGCGTCGCAGCAGATCGACGACCAGCAGTGGCGACTGACTGTCCGGGGCATCCACATTGGCGTCGCGAAGAATCGAGGCGACAAAGCCCGCCACGCTCTCTGCCCGCTGCTGGGCCACACGAGCCTCGCGGGCCTGCCACACGGCGATGGCTGCGCCTCCGAGGACGGCCAGCAGCGCCACCACCGCCGCCGTTACGGCCATCCGATGACGATGCATGAACTTCGACGCGCGGTACCACGTGCTGTCCGGCTGTGCCGTCACGGGTCGCCCGTCGAGCCACGCCGCGACATCGTCGGCGAGCCGGCCCGCCGATTCGTAGCGCCGCTCGGGATCGGGCTGCAGGGTCTTCGCGACGATCGTGTCGAGGTCGCCGCGCAGCATGCGCGACAGCTCGGTCGGCGTCGAGGCGCGGCTCGCGGCCAGCGTCTCCGGTGCCGCGACACTCGTGTGCTTCAGCACGAGACGACTCGGTCGAGGCAGATCTCGCGTCACGATGTCGTCGGCCGTTGCCGGAGTCGAGACCTCGTGAGGCAGCCGGCCGGTCAGCAGCTCGTGCAGGAGCACCCCGAGCGCCCACACGTCGGTGGCCGGAGACGGCGCCTGGCCGCGCAGTTGTTCCGGCGCCGCCCGCTCGGGTGTCATCGGTGCGGGCAACTCACGCGTCACGCCGCCGTCTTCTTCCGCGGGATCCGGTTGGAGAACCTTGGCGATGCCGAAATCCAGCAGCCGCACGTCGCCTTCCGGCGTGACGAGGATGTTCGACGGCTTCAGGTCACGGTGCACGATGAGACGCGCGTGGGCGTACTGCACGGCCCGGCACACCTGAAGGAATTGACGCAGCCGGCCGCGCACGTCGAGGCGGCGCGCGTCTGCGGCGCGTGTGATGGGTTCACCGTCGACGTACTGGAGTACGAGATAGGGACGTCCGTCGTCTGCCAGTCCGCCATCGAGGAGCGGCGCGACGGCCGGGTGGGTGAGGCGCGCGAGAATGCGGCGCTCGCGCGCGAAGCGCTCGAGAGCATGACGGCCGGTCAGACCCGTCCTGAGGATCTTGAGCGCCACCTGCTGTGTGTACGGGGCATCTGTCTTCTCGGCCAGATAGACCTCGCCCATCCCTCCGCGTCCGATCTCCCGAATCACGCGATAGGGACCCACGCGGCTGTTCTCGGCGCGGCTGACGTCCTGTTGCCCACGCATCCAGCGTTCGAGTTCGAAGTCGACTTCCGCCGCGGGCACGTCGAGCATCTCGAGCAACTCGCGGCGAAGGTCGGGCTCGTCGCCGGTCGCGTCGAGGGCGAACGCGGCACGTTGGTCCGGCCCGAGGGCCATCGCCTGTTCGTACAGCTCCGACAACCGTTCCCACACGCGCGTCCGGACCTGTTCGTCTGACACGAGCTTCTCCTCGGCAAGGGGTGGGGTCACGTCGACCCCTGTCAGCTACTGGCGTTGTCTCGAGTGCCTGATGGTCGGACTGGCTGGCCGCGCTGCGTCACGGTGTGGGCACGCCGCGGCCGATCTCCTTGCGCAACCACGCCCGTGCGGCTTCCCAGTCGCGCTGGGCCGTCTTGGGCGAGACGCCGATGGCCTGCGCCACTTCGTCGTTGGTCAGGCCACCGAACAGCCGTTGCTCGAAGATCGTCGCGGCGCGCGGGAAGGTGGCCGCCAGTCTGGTCAACGCGGCATCGAGCGCCAGCGTCTCGTCGATGGCGTGTTCCGGCAGAAGAGGTTCGACCTCGTCGAGAGGGACGGGCGACACGCCATCGCCGCGCTTGACGCGCCGCCGGGCGCGCGCATGGTCGACGAGCACGCGTCGCATGGTGTTGGAGACGGCGGCAAAGAACGCGTCACGATCGGCGGGCTGGAGATGGCGCTGCGACGACAGTCGGATGTACGCCTCGTGAGCGAGTGCCGTCGTTCCGAGCGTGTGTGCGTCGCGCTCGGATCGGAGGCGCTGACGGGCGAGGCGGCGGAGATCCTGGTAGAGCAGTGGCACCAGGCGATCGAGCGCTCCCGGTGCTCCGTCGCGCCATGCCTGGAGCGCGAGCGTCACCTCGCCCGCCGTGTCGCGCGGCCAGGTGACCGGAGGGTCGTCGTGAGCAGGCACGACGGGATGGTAACGCGAGCGCGAGCAGGACATACTGCCGCGGTGGAAAGCCACGACCTGATCGCCAGCGCCCTGCGAGCGGCGAGCGATACGAAGCACCTGTCCTGCGCGGCAGGGGTGCGACACGACGTGGCGGCGATCTTCGGCCGTCCTGAGCTGTTCGCCGATCGAGAGGCCATTGTCGTCGCGGATCGGAACACGTATGCGGCGGCCGGCGCGGATGTCCTCGACAGCTTCCGCCGCGCCGGTGCGCGCGTCGACGAGCCGTTCATCTTCGGGCCCGACGTCTACGCCGACGATCGGTGCGTGCGGCAGCTGCAGGCGGCACTCCAGGGAACGCCTGGCATTCCCGTGGCTGTCGGGTCGGGAACGATCAACGACCTGACCAAGCTCGTCGCGCATCGGCTGGGCCGCCCATACATGGCCGTTGCGACGGCCGCGTCGATGGACGGCTACACCGCATACGGTGCCTCCATCACGTACAAGGGCTCGAAGCAGACGTTCGAGTGTCCGGCCCCGCTGGCGGTGGCGGCCGATCTCGAGACGATTGCGAAGGCGCCAGCAGGCCTGAACGCGTCGGGGTACGCCGACCTCCTGGCCAAGATCGCCGCCGGTGCCGACTGGATCGTCGCCGACGCGGCGGGCATCGAACCGATCGATCCTGCTGTCTGGCAGGCCGTGCAGGGATTGCTGCACGACTGGGTGTCGTCGCCCGATGACGTTGCCGCCGGCGATCCCGTCGCCCTGCGCAATCTGGTGAACGGTCTGATGATGAGCGGGTTCGCGATGCAGGCAGCGCGCACGAGCCGGCCGGCATCAGGCGCGGACCATCAGTTCAGTCACCTCTGGGACATGCAGCACCACACCCACGATGGTGTGGCACCGTCGCACGGGTTCAAGGTGGGGATCGGGACGCTGGCGTCGACGGCGTTGTACGACGAACTGTTCCAGCGTGGACTGGGCGCGACGCCTGTCGCTGAACTCGTTGCTCGATGGCCCGCCGCTGACGCACTCGAACGGGAGGTCCGCCGCCACTTCGAACCGGGCGAGCTCGCGGACAAGGCCGTGGAGGAGACGCTGGCGAAGTATCCGGATCGCGAGCGCCTGCGAGATCAGCTCGAACGCCTGCGCCGCGCGTGGCCGCAGCTCGTGCCGCGCCTGCAGGCGCAACTGACTCCATTCCAACGGCTGCAGGAGATGTTGCGGCGGGCCGGTTGTCCGTGCGAGCCTGAGCAAATCGGAATCTCGCGACAGCGATTGCGTACCAGTTATCGGCAGGCGTACTGTATCCGTCGCCGCTTCACCGTGCTCGACGTGGCGATGCTGTTCGGAGAGTTCGATACGACTGTCGACGCGCTGTTCGCTCCCGATGGCAGCTGGGGCGCAAGGGCAACCCTGGCATGACCGATACCGGTGCGAAGGACCTGCAGGCGATCCGGCATGTCGTGCTCGATCTGGACGGCACCCTGTATCGCGGCGATCGCCTGTTCGATGTCTCGATCCCCTTCCTCGAACGATTGCGTGTCCTCGGGATCGGGTACACGTTCCTCACGAACAACACGTCCCGCAGCACGCGCGACTACGTCGAGAAGCTGAAGGCCCTCGGGATCGCCGCGAGTGAGTCCGAGATCTACACGCCTGCCGATTCGACGATTGCGTATCTTGCGGACGTCCTTCCCGATGTGACGCGACTCGGCGTGCTCGGCACGCCATCGCTGTGCCGACAGTTCGAAGAAGCAGGATTCTCCGTCGGCTGGGACGAGTGCGAAGCCGTGATCGTCGGCTTCGACACGACGCTCGACTACGACAGGCTGTGCCGGGCCGCGTACGGGATCAGCCGGGGCCTTCCGTACATCGCCACACATCCCGACCTCGTGTGTCCGACCGACGAGGCGACGGTGCTGGTCGACTGCGGTGCGATCTGCGCGTGCCTGTCTGCCGCAACGGGCAGGACGCCCGTCGTGCTCGGCAAGCCCGATCCGAACATGCTGATCGACCTGGCGCGCCGGCAGGGCGTGGCACTCGACTCGCTCGCGATGGTGGGCGATCGGCTGTATACCGACATCGCGATGGCGCAACTGGCTGGCGCGGTGTCGGTGCTCGTGCTCAGCGGCGAAGCGACGATGGCTGACGCCGCGGCGATGGCATCGCCACCGGATGTCATCGTCCAGGATGTCGGGGAACTGGGCGTCATGCTGTCTCGCGCGCGAGACGCGCGCGGCGCAGGCGCCAACCGCATCGTGAAGTGACCCACGTGACGCGTACGGAGTGAGAGATGCAGGCTGCAGACGCGCTCGACCCGACTCCGCGATCGATCCTCGATCGCATCGGCATCCATCCACCGCTCGCATGGGGATACGTGGGCCTGTTCCTGTTCATGATCGGGGACGGCATCGAACTCGGCTATCTCTCCAGGTACCTCATCGATCAGGGCATCGCCGACAAGGATGGTGCGGCGTGGGTCTTCACCGCCTACGGCCTCACGACGGCCATCGCGGCGTGGCTCTCGGGCGCGCTCTCCGACCTCCTGAGCCCGCGCAGGGTGATGGCGATCGGCCTCGCCATCTGGGTGGCGTTCGAGGTGGCGTTTCTCGTGCTCGGCCTCGGGCCCGGCAACTTCCCCCTGATCATGGCCATGTACGCGCTGCGTGGCTTCGGGTATCCGCTGTTCGCGTTCGGATTCCTGGTCTGGATCTCCGTGGCGGCGCCGCGACACCGGCTGGGGACGTCGATGGGATGGTTCTGGTTCGCGTTCACGGGCGGCCTGCTGGCGCTCAGTCCCCGCGTCGCCGACGTGGCGATCGCGACCGTCGGCAGGTTCGAAACGCTGTGGCTGTCGCTGGGGATCGTGATCGTCGGCGGGCTCGTCGCGCTTCTCGGCCTTCGAGAGCCGACGGGCGCGCAGCGTCTGGCGGGGCCTGGCGCACGCCCACTCCAGACGCTGCTCTCCAGCATCTCGATCGCGGGGCGTCATCCGAAGACGCTGGTCGGATGCATCGTCCGCATGATCAACACGACGGCGCAGCAGGGATTCGTCGTCTTCATGCCGGTGTGGCTGGCCGAGATCGGGTTCGCCGAAGGCGACTGGCTCCGCATCCTCAGTTACATGTTCATCAGCAACGTGATCTGGAACCTGTTGTTCGGCATCATCGGCGACAGACTGGGCTGGCGGCAGACGGTGGCCTTCTGCGGCGGCGTTGGCTGCACGGCGACGACGCTATTGCTCTATTACGCCGCACTCAGCGGCCCGGCCAACTACTGGCTCGTCGTGCTGGCCGCGGTGCTGTACGGCGCCACGCTGGCCGGGTACGTCCCGCTGTCGGCGCTGATGCCGTCGCTCGCCCCTGAGAGCAAGGGCGCAGCGATGTCGCTGCTCAACCTCGGGGCCGGCGCGTCGAACTGGCTCGGACCGGGCATCCTGTCGCTGTTCTGGAAGAGTCATGGCGTGGGCGTCGTCATGTGGATTTATGCAGGTCTGTACCTGGTCAGCGCCGTGATGGCGCTGTTCCTGACGCTGCCCAAGGATGAGGGAGTCACAGCATGAGCGTTGTCGCGGGGATCGACTTCGGCACACAGAGCGTTCGCGTCTCGATCATTGACAGCGAGCGCGGCAGGCTGGGCACCGGCACGGCGACGTATCCGCTGCACCGCCGGCGTGAGGATCCCGACTTCGCCACGCAGAGCCATGCCGACCACCTGACGGCGCTCGAATCGGCCATGCTGCAGGCGATCGCGTCAGCGGGCATCGATGGCCACGACGTCGCGGCGCTGGCTGTCGATACGACGGGCTCGACCATCGTGCCGCTGGACGACCACCTTCAACCGCTCGACGACTACTACGTGTGGTGCGATCACAGGGCGTGGCGTGAGGCAGCCGCGATCACGCAGACCGCTCGCGACACGGCGCTGCCGGCGCTGGAGTGGTGCGGCGGCAGTTACTCGTCCGAGTTCGGTCTCTCGAAGGTGCTGCACTGGCTCGTCAATAATCCCGATCGTCGCGCGCGCATGGCCACGGCCATCGAGCACTGCGACTTCATGACGGCCACGTTGTGCGGCGTCACCACGGTGGCCGACCTGCCGCGCAGCGTATGCGCGATGGGGCACAAGTGGATGTGGAACGCGTCGCTCGGCGGGCTGCCGTCCGAGGAGTTCCTGACGCGCGTGGATCCGCTGCTGGCTGGCGTGCGGGAGAAGCTCGACGGCCGCTATGAGAAGAGCGACGTGCAGGCGGGAGCGCTGTGCCCTGAATGGGCGCGGCGACTGGGTCTGCGCGCGGGTATTCCGATCCCGTTCGGTGCGCTCGACGCGCACTGGGATGCCATCGGTGCCGGCATCGGCCTGGGCGACCTCGTCAACGTCATCGGCACATCCACGTGCGTGATGGCGATCACCGAGAAGACGACACTGATCCCCGGTGTGTTCGGCGTGGTGGAGGGGTCCATTCACCCGGCGTATACGGGTATCGAGGCAGGACTGTCGGCGGCTGGAGACCTGTTCGACGCCATCGCGCGGCGGTCAGGGGCGACGTTGAGCGAACTGACGACAGCCATCGCGTCGCACCGCGTGGGACAGACGGGACTGCTGCGCCTGGCGTGGGACAACGGCGATCGCTGCGTCCTCGCGAATCCGCACCTGGGCGGCGTCACGCTGGGATGGAACCTGCAGCACACGGCCGCCGATGAACTGTTTGCCGCAATCGAGAGCACGGCGTTCCACACGCGGATCATCCTGGAGCGCATCGCGGAGTATGGCGTGCCGGTGCGGCGGGTCATCAACGCCGGCGGCATTCCGCAACGCAACGCCGTGCTGAACCGCGTGTACGCGAACATCCTGAACACGCCCATCCTGGTGCCGACGTTCGACCCGACGAGCGTGGGCTCGGCGGTCTTCGCCTTCCTGGCGGCCGGGACGTTCCGGTCGGTGGAAGAGGCGCAGCGGGCGCTGTGCCTGTCCTACGAGACGATCGAGCCAGACGACGCGTCCGCACGAACGGCAGACGAACTGTTCGAGATGTTCCGGACCGTCTACCAGGCGTTCGGGCAGCCGGAGTCCGCTCCGGCAGCAATAGGCAAGGTGCTACCGACACTTCGCAGCATGGCTTCGAACGCGCGTTGAACGGCTGCTGGCTATAGCTATAGCTATAGCTAGGCGGCGCGGGATCGGGCTGCAACGATTGCGATCGGAAGTCCGACCACGAGCATGTGCATCGCCAGTGGCACGGGCGCCCACGGCGGCGGCCACGCCGCGGCGCGCAACGCCGAGAGCGGCAGGACGATGCAGTTCATGCCGTAGAAGACGATCGCACCGTACAGCAACCCACTCGGGATCGGCCGGCGGTTCAGCGATGGTGCCATCCGCGTCGTGAACACGTAGATGGCGGCCCAGATGGTGGCGATCAGGAAGTGGAGCACGACGCCGATGACGTACGCCGGCACGCCGCCGGCGTACGCGGCCTCACGGCCGACCAGACCGGCCGTCACGTTCTGGAAGACGCGCAGCCCCGTGCCGTAGTAGGCGAGGGCGAACAGGAAGTCGCCAAGGCCGGCCAGCAAGCCTCCGAGACCGATCGCCGCAAGAGGGTTCGTCACACGTCTCATCGTCTCGCGGCGATCATCGTAGCGCGCTGCCGGCTGCCGGAGTGATCGTCAGGATCGTATGCAGGCGGTCCTGCGCGCCCACCAACTCGGCTTCCTCTGATTCAAGGTTCCCGTCGCCGCCACTTGATGCGGGTGTAGGCGATCCGGAAACCGTGCCGTTCGGCGTTGCGTTGCGAGGCGCTGCCCGGCCGTGCCGACATCATCGCCAGGTCGCAGCCCTGGCTCGACGCCTCGTCGAGACGTGCACTCAGGAGTGCCAGTTGCGCTCCGCGGCGACGGAATGCCGGCCGCGTGCTCGCACCTGCCAGCACGGCCACGCCGTCGTGGATGGCCAGCACACCCGTTGCGGCCGCTTCGCCGTGGTGCTCGGCCACGTAGCACGTCGCCGAGCGCATGCGCACGTAGACGCCACCGACCGCGCGCACGAACGGCACGACTTCCGGCGTGTCGCTCCAGCCGTCTGCGGCAACCTCGGCCCATGCATCCGCTTCATCCGCGTCGACGGCGCGTGTGGCAGGCGCATCGTCGCCAGGCGCCGCCACGCCGCCAGCCACCGGTCGGTAGAGCACGCTGGTCAGTTCGAACGGTTCGTAACCGGCAGCTGTCAGGACACCAAGAGCATCGCCGAGCGCCAGCGGACTCACCTCGTGCTCGGCCTGGACGCCACGCGCCGCGAAGAATGCCTCGATGGCCATCAGCGTGTCGTTTCGTACCGCCACGTCGAGACCGAGGCCGAAGGACTGCGTCAGCGGTGAGCCGACGCCGTCGAAAATCGCCCAGGCACCGTCGATGTCCTGCCAGCACGCGCCGAGATCGGGCACCAGCGCGGCCCGCGCCTCGACGAAGCGGCACCCGATCGCGCCTTCGGCGCGCTCGAGACGGATGGCAAGGGCGTGATCGACGAGTGGATAAGCCATGGTGTCGCTCGAAGAGCTTCGCACAGAGCGCCGACGTCTTGTCGAGCAAGGCATGGCGTTACGCTGTTGCCGGTCGGGCGTGTTCTACGGATTCCCGGCTTGTCTGGCTCTCGACGAGAGCCGTCCTGGACGAAGCAGGCGCTCCGAGCGCATGACGTACAGAATCAACACCCTGCGTCCATCGAAGCGGTAGAACACGCGACACGGCGGCTCGACGATCTGCCGATAGCGCGAGCGTCCGAGTTCCGATGGTCGACTCCCGCTCTCCGGGTGAGCGGCCAGCTGCTCCACATGGCCGAAGACGCGTGCAACCAACTCGGATGCGGCAACCGGATTCTCCAGGGCGATGTAGTCGGCGATGGCATCCAGATCGCCGAGGGCCGGCTCCGACCAGACTATTTCAGCCATCTGCCGAGACGCTTCCTGGCCTGCGCGTGGGTGGCGACACGCCCCTCGGCGATCGCCTGTTCGCCCCGGGCGATGCCCTCGAGCACGGCCATGCGCTGCTGCATGCGCTCGT
Source organism: Acidobacteriota bacterium (assembly GCA_020845575.1). Classification (NCBI taxonomy): domain Bacteria; kingdom Pseudomonadati; phylum Acidobacteriota; species Acidobacteriota bacterium. Next base: position 24,510 of record JADLFL010000076.1, read on the forward strand.
AGCTCTCGACGTCCACCAGGTAGGCGCTCGGCAGGCCGTGCTGGGTGATGAGGATGGGTTCCCTGTCCCGTTCGATGTCCGAGAGGAGTTCGGTCGCCTGTCGTTTGAGTGTCGTGACGAGTTCCGTACGCATGAAGTGATACTACAGTATCACTATCGATCTGGCGCTACGCTGTTGCAGGATTCTGACGCAGTGGAAGAGGCTCATGCGCATGGAAGCGTCTCGAGCCGGGAAGGCACTGAACGCGTGGCGAAGCGGTGGAACCGAGCGGAGACGTGGCTGACGCTGATCGTGCTGGGCATCGGCGCGCTGGTGATGGCGGTGTCGGGGTTGTTCGTGTATTCCAGCGCCACGGCTCCGGTCTACTACCCGACGCCGCAGGATGTGCCGTCGGTCGCGCATCAGTTGCCATCGACGAGGTGGAACGATGCCGTTGCACGGGCGCGTGAAATCCTGCGCTCCGGCATCGCCGGCCAGAACCTTCCCGGTGTCTCGGTTGCCGTCGGCGTTGCCGGACAGCTCGTATGGGCCGAGGCATTCGGATGGGCCGATGTCGAACGGCGCGTGCCGTTCACGCCGGACACGCCGTTCCGCATCGGCAGTGCCTCGACGATGGTCACGGCGGCCGCCGCCGGGATGCTGATCGAGCAGGGCACACTCGAACTCGACGAAGCGATCCAGACGTACGTCCCCGTGTTTCCGGAGAAGCAGTGGCCGGTGACAGTACGCCACCTGATGGCGCATACCGCGGGCATCGAAGGCGACGCAGGCGACGAAGAGCCCATGCTGTTGCACTGCGACGCGCCTGCCGATGGCCTCGAGCGATTCGCCACCCGGAAGCAGCATTTCGAGCCTGGCACGACGTTTCACTACTCGAGCTTCGGATGGCGGCTGGTCACGGTCGCCATCGAGGCGGCCGCCGGCGAATCGTACGCGACGTTCGTGCGAACGCGGATCCTCGAACCGCTCGGTATGCGTCACACGACGATCGATGGCGTGAGCGGGCCGCCGGCCGACATGGCCACGTACTACTTCCCGCGATTCGCGGCCAATCCCCGCTACGGCCCGCAGGAACCGAGTCCTGTCGACTTCTCCTGTTTCTCGGGCTCTGGAGCTATCATCTCGACGCCATCCGACATGGTGCGCTTCGGTCTCGCCGTCAACGGCGGTGGACTCCTGAAGACCGACACGGTGGCGCGGTTGCAGGCGTCCGAACGCCTGGACTCGGGAGCACCGACTGGTTACGGGCTTGGCTGGGACCTCGAAACCGTCACCGTCGCCGGCCGGCCGACCGACGTGATCGAGACCGATGGCGAGTTGCGCGGCGGAATGGTTGCCACGTTCATCACATGGCCCGAACGCGGGATCGTGATCGCCATCATGTCGAACACGTCCCATGCCGACACGGCCTCGCTGGGAGGTCGTGTCCTCGAGATCTTTGCCGAGCCCGGACGCTGAGGATCCGAGCGTGGCTCCATTTGCCGCGCTTTCCGACGGCCGCCGGGATGTCGCTCTCCTGTACCGAGCGAAGGCGGTCATTCCGGTGGAGCGGCTGTGGGTCAACCCGGATCGCGGATCGAAGACGCGACGCTGGACGGAAGTCGAGGCCGCTCCCTCGCACATGGTGGCGGCAGCGAAGGAACTGCGACACGCGCATGACCAGGGAAGACACCCGTCTCGCAACGATCCGCATCAAGAGTCTGCGCTTCGACGCGTGGATCGGCGTGACGGACGAAGAGCAGGCGGCGCCACGGCCGCTCATCGTCGACGTGTGGCTCGAGCTCGACATCCAGGCGGCGGCAGCGTCCGATCGCCTGGACGCGACGATCGACTACCGTGCCGTCAGGGATCGCATCATCGCAGCCACCGCCCGCCCGTTCCGCCTGCTCGAGTCGTTCGCCGCGACGGTGCTCGACGCGGCCGTCGCCGACAGCCGAGTCCTGAGCGCCACGGTTGAAGTGCACAAGCCGAACGCGATGCGCATGGTGGAAGACGTGTCGGTCGTCACGCGGTGGTCGCGACCGAGCTGAGCGCACGTCAGCCCTGCCCGCGCGGCCTCGATCGCCGTCACGTCGCAGCACGTGCGCCACACGCTTGGGCGACTATCACTGGCGGAGGGCTTCGGTCGGCTCCACGTCGCGGTATTGATGGCGGTGCATCGTGCGATCTGGAGGGTGGCGCCGACGATGAGGACATACTTACGGGATGATTCCTGCGCCGTCAGACGTTGCTGCTCCTCCTGCTGATGCCACGACCACCCCGAGCGGGCTGGCGTCTCGCCAGCTCGAAGCCGGTACCGGCACCACACATCCCGGCCCGCGCTCGCGCGTGCTGGTTCACTATTCCGGCTGGACCACCGATGGCCGCATGTTCGACAGCTCGGTGAGCCGTGGTGAGCCCATCGCGTTCGGCCTGTACCAGGTGATCGCCGGCTGGACCGAGGGCGTGCAGCTCATGGTCGAAGGCGAGACCCGCCGGTTCTGGATTCCAGAGCACCTGGCCTACGGCGGACGCCCCGGCGCGCCAGCGGGCATGCTGGTGTTCGACGTCGAGCTGATCCGCATCGAGTCGTAGTCGGCCAACGAGTTGCCAGGGGTTGAAACCCCTGGCCTCCATCCCCATAGGAGAGTGGCCTCCATCTGATTGGGGATGGAGCGAACGGCTTTCAACCTGTTGGTCACGAGCTGTGGCGGCGTGACAGGCGGGAGTACTGGAACGACTGCGCGCTGCCCCACGGCGTCGTGTGGACGTGCGGGCGCGCGTCGCGCAGGTCGAAGTCCGGTCCGAGTTCGGCGGCGAGCGACTCCGGCGAATACCGTTGCACGGGCAGGCCGCTGCACCGCTCGGGTCCATCGAGCGCGAACGTCGCGATGATGGCGCTGCCTCCCGGCTTCAGCGTGTCCATCAGGTGTCGCTTGTAGCGCATCCGATCGTCGGGCGTCGTCAGGAAGTGGAACACGGCGCGGTCGTGCCAGATGTCCATCGGCTTCAGCTGCCATTCGCCCGTGACGTCGGCTTCGATCCAGATAGGCGTGCGCACCGTCGACCCGAGGCGCGACTTCGCGCGGTCGAGCGCGGCACCCGAGACATCGAGTACCGCCAGACAATCGAGGCCGCGCGCCGTCAGGGCATCGACCAGGTGCGAGTCGCCACCTCCGACATCAAGCACGCACGTCTCTCCCGTCATGCCGGCATCGTCCAGCATCTCGAGGGAGATCGCCGGCAGCGGCTCGAACCAGCTCACATCCTGCTCGGCCTTCGTCGTGTAGACGTGATTCCAGTGGTCGGCGCGTTTCATGTCATGCGTTCCCGGACCTGGTCGACCCGTTGCTATAGTGCTCCATCGCGATGAATCATGCAGCATCGGAGTCCGGGCGACGCTCTTTCGTGCAGTATCGCGGCCCCGCTGTCGTAGCCGCGGCGATCGCCGTGCTCGCGGCGTGGCTTGGCGCGTCGTTCGGTGCCCGACAGTCTGCGTTGATGCTCGTCGGTGTCGCGGCGGGGCTGGTGCTCTACCACGCCGCGTTCGGGTTCACCTCGTCCTGGCGCACTTTCATCGCCACCGGCCGCGGCGCGGGCCTCCGCGCGCAGATGCTGATGCTGGCGACCGCCTGTCTGGTGTTCTTTCCGCTGCTCGCGACGGGCGAATTCCACGGACAACCGCTGCGCGGGTTCGTGTCGCCCGTTGGGGTCTCCGTGGTCGTCGGCGCGTTCATGTTCGGCGTGGGGATGCAGCTCGGCGGCGGCTGCGCGTCGGGCACGCTCTATACGGCGGGGGGCGGCAACACGCGAATGCTCGTGACGCTGACGGCCTTCATCGTCGGCTCGGTGATCGGAACCGTTCATGGACCGTGGTGGACGGCCACGCCGGCATTCGCGCCCATCTCGTTGATTCAGCGCCATGGTGCGCCGGTTGCGCTCGGGCTCAGCCTGCTGCTGTTTGCCGCGATCGCGTCCTTCACGATCGCGATCGAACGTCGTCGCCATGGTTCGTTCGAGTCGCTGTCGGGACAAGCCGGTGACGACGTGCGCCATCGCTGGCTGCATGGCCCGTGGCCGCTCGTCGCCGGTGCGCTCGGGCTCGCCGCGGTGAACATCGCGACGCTGCTGCTGGCCGGGCGGCCGTGGGGCGTCACCGGCGCCTTCGCCTTGTGGGGCGCCAAGGCGCTCGCGTCGGCGGGCGTGCCGATTCACACGTGGCCGTCATTTGCGACTCCCGCCCAGAGAGCCGCGCTCGACGCCAGCGTGCTCGCCGACGTGACGAGCGTGATGAACGTCGGGATCGTGCTCGGCGCACTGACGGCCGCCATGCTCGCGGGACGATTCGCCCCCGTGTGGCGCGTACCCGCACGGTCGCTGGTCGCCGCTGTCGTCGGTGGCCTGCTGCTCGGTTACGGCGCGCGCATCGCCTACGGCTGCAACATCGGTGCGTACTTCAGCGGCATCGCGTCAGGAAGTCTGCACGGATGGCTGTGGCTCGTCGCGGCGTTCGCGGGCAACGTCATCGGCGTCCGGCTGCGCCCGTACTGCGGCCTGTCGGCGAGATAGTCCCCACGGGCCGGGCTCGGAGAGCCGACCCTGCCGTTTCGTTCGCAGACGCCACACCTCGACCTTCGCCCGGCGGGCTCCGAGCCGCCACCGCGCTGACGTCGAAGAAGAACGACGCGTTCGAGTTCCTCGATCGTCCGCACACGGCCTTCACGATCGAGCGTGCCATCGAGCACGACGTCGGCAACGGCAACGCCATCGATGCGTACGCCGGCCAGCGTGTCCCGTGGCGGCCCCTGGCGGTATGCTGGCGTGACATGAGCGAACGTGAGTCAGGCGGGGCGGGGCGGTCGGCGGAGACGCCCGTCGCGCGCGCCGCGGCGATCTCGCTGGATGGCCGCGCCATCGACGCGGTAGAGGGCGAGTTGTTGATCGACGCGGTCCTGCGCGAAACGGACATCCCGCACATCTGCTACCACTCGCCGCTGATGGGTCCCATCCAGGCGTGCGACACGTGCATCGTGGAGGTGGACGGGCAACTCGTGCGCGCGTGCGGCACGGACGTGAGCGCGGGCATGCGGGTGGAGGCGGCATCGCCGAGAGCGACGCGTGCGCGCGCGGAGGCGTTCGACGTGATTCTCGGCAATCACATGCTCTATTGCACCGTATGCGACAACAACAACCACGACTGTCGCATCCATCAGACCGCGCTCGCGCTCGACGTGGACGCGCAGCGCCATCCGTTCACGCCGAAGCCGTACGACGTGGACATGTCGAACCCGTTCTATCGCTACGACCCCAGCCAGTGCATCCTCTGCGGCCAGTGCGTGCAGGCGTGCCAGATGGTGCAGGTGAACGAGACGCTCTCGATCGGCTGGGACCTGGATCGCCCGCGCGTGCTCTGGGACGGCGGCATGCAGATCGGCGGATCGAGCTGCGTCTCGTGCGGGCACTGCGTCACCGTCTGCCCGTGCAACGCGCTGATGGAGACGTCGATGCTCGGCCAGGCGGGGCTCCTCACGAACCTGCCGAAGACCGCGCTCCAGTCGATGGTCGAGGTCGTCAAGGCCGTGGAACCCGAGGTGGGCTATCGCGGCATGATGCAGATGTCGGAGGTCGAAGCCGACATGCGCAGCGAGCGCATGCGGCGCACCAAGACGGTTTGCACGTACTGCGGCGTGGGCTGCAGCTTCGACATCTGGACGAGGGGCCGCCACGTCCTCAAGGTGGAACCGCGCCATGGCGAGGTCAACCAGATCTCGACGTGCGTGAAGGGCAAGTTCGGCTGGGACTTCGTCAACAACGAGGATCGCCTGCAGAAGCCGCTCATTCGCGAGGGTGACGGTTTTCGTGAAGCGGAATGGGACGAAGCGCTCGATCTCGTCGCGGCGACGCTGGGGCGCGTGAGAGCGGAATCAGGGCCCGACGCGATCGGCGTGATCGTCTCGTCGAAGGCGACCAACGAAGACGGGTACCTGATGCAGAAGTTCGCGCGAGCCGTCATCGGCACCAACAACGTCGACAACTGCTCGCGGTACTGCCAGGCACCGGCGACGACGGGCCTGCTGCGCACCGTGGGCCATCCGGGCGACTCCGGATCGATCGAGGACATCGCGGCGGCGTCGCTGGTGCTGATCGTCGGCGCCAACACGGCCGAGAGCCATCCGGTCCTCGCCGCACGCGTCAAGCGCGCGCACAAGCTGCACGGACAGGGGTTGATCGTGGCCGATCCACGGGCCAACGAGATGGCCAGGCGCGCCGACATCCATCTCAGGCCGCGTCCGGGCACCGACCTCGTGTGGCTCTCGGCGATGAGCCGCTACATGTTCGACTACGGATACGCGAAATCCGACTTCCTGCAGCAGTGGGTCCACGGCGTCGACGCGTACCGCGCGAGCCTCGAGCCGTTCACGATGGCGTATGCCGCTGCCACGTGCGGGGTTCCGATCGAGACACTGGTGCGCGTGGCGGAGGCGATCGCTGGCGCCGAGTCGATGTGCATCCTGTGGGCGATGGGCGTCACGCAGCACTCGTCGGCGTCGGATCAGTCGACGGCCATCTCGAACCTCCTGCTCGTGACGGGCAACTACATGCGCGCAGGCTGTGGCGCGTTCCCGCTGCGTGGTCACAACAACGTGCAGGGCGCGGGCGACATCGGCGCCATGCCCGATCGCTTCCCCGGATACCAGAGCGTCGAGGACGAGGCCATTCGCGCGCGATTCGAGGGCCGGTGGGGCGTGACGCTGCCGCCTCGGCGCGGGCTCGACAACCATCAGATGGTGGATGCCATCCACGATGGCACGCTGCGCGCGCTCTATCTCGCGGGCGAGGACATGATCTCGGCAGACTCGAACGCCAATGTCGTCGCCGCGGCGTTCGAGAAGCTGGACTTCTTCGTGGTGCAGGACGTCTTCTTCAGCGAGACCTGCCGCTACGCCGACGTCATACTGCCTGCGGTCCCGTCGCTCGAGAAGGAAGGCACCTTCACCAACACGGAGCGGCGCATCCAGCGTCTGTACCAGGCGCTGCCGGCGCTCGGAGACAGCCGTCCGGACTGGACGATCACGCAGGACCTCGCCAATCGCATGGGTGCGCGGTGGCACTACCGGCATCCGTCGGCCGTGATGGACGAACTCGCGTCGCTGTCTCCACTGTACGCGGGCGTGCGGTACGACCGCCTCGAGGGCTACCACACGCTGCAGTGGCCCGTCGCACCGGACGGCACCGATCAGCCCGTGCTGTACGTGGATGGCTTCGCATTCCCCGATGGCAAGGCGCGTCTCCATCCCGTGCCGTTCACAGAGCCGCCCGAGCAGCCGGACGAGGCGTTCGATCTGTTCCTGAACAACGGTCGCCTGCTGGAACACTTCCACGGAGGCAACATGACGTATCGCGTCGACGGCATCCGAGAGGAGACGCCCGAGCCCTTCCTCGAAGTCTCGCCGGCGCTCGCGCAGGCGCGCGGGATCGAGTCGGGCCGGTGGCTGCGCGTGGTCAGTCGCTACGGAGCACTGAAGGTCAAGGCGCTCGTGACCGATCGCGTGCGCGACAACGAGGTGTACCTGCCGCACCTGTCGCGCACCGGGCCGATCAACGTGCTCACGGGATCGCATGTCGACCGCGTGACGAACACGCCAGCGTTCAAGGAAACGGCCGTGCGGATCGAGCTGCTGCCAGAGACGGGCAGGAATCCGCTGCGGCCGCTGAACTTCAGATACGACGGCAGGCCGACGCCGCAGTTTGGCGTCGAGGTCGAGCGCAAGTGGCAGCGCGCCGACTATCGCATGCCGGGCTCCGGTATCCAGGTACGTCGATCCGGAGCCCCCCGATCGTAAGGGACACAGCCGACCATGGCACGAGCCGTCGACTTTCGAGAGTACACGCCGCGCGATTCCCGCGACGACCTGATCCGCCGCATCGAGCAGGCGCCGGCCGAACACGCCGAGGCGCTGCTCGCCGCCTGGGATCTGCTGCAGCAACTCCACGACAAGGGCGTGCTCGATGTCCTGACGGGCGCGCTGAGCGCACGCGACGCGATCGTCGATCGCCTCACGCGCCTCCTCGCGTTGGAAGACGGCGTCACCACGCTGCGCACGCTGCTCATCGCCGGCAAGCTCGTCTCGGCGATCGACCCGGCCCGCCTCGAGGCTGCGCTGTCGGCCTCCGCGCGGGACGAGCCCCCATCACTGCTGGCGTTGACGCGAAAAGCCGCATCGACCGACGCACGGCGAGGCCTCGCCGCCACCGTCGCCCTGCTGGAAGTCCTGGGTGGTGCATTGGCGAAGGAGCAATGCCGCGACGCCGGGAATGCCGAATGAACGGGTGCACGCTCCCGTGGCCGACGCGGGTATGCTGGGCGCGTGCGGATCCATCTCGTCGACGGCACGTACGAACTGTTCCGCCACTTCCATGCCGTGCCGCCGGCGCAGAACGCGCTGGGTGAAGAGGTTGCCGCCGTTCGTGGCGTGATGTACTCGATCCGCGGGCTCGTCCGCGATGGCGCCACGCACATCGGCATCGCCACCGATCACGTCATCGAATCCTTTCGCAACGCGATGTGGCCCGGCTACAAGACGGGCGAAGGCATCGATCCGCGGCTGCTGTCGCAGTTCCCGCTGCTCGAGGAGGGACTCGCGGCATGGGGACTGCGCGTCTGGCCGATGGTGGAGTACGAGGCCGACGATGCGATCGCGTCGGCGGCGGAGCGTGCGTCGCGCGACCCGCGTGTGGAGCAGGTGGTCATCTGTTCGCCCGACAAGGACTTCGCGCAGTGCGTGCAGGGGACGCGCATCATCCAGCTCGATCGCGTGCGCAGGACCACGCGCGACGAGGCTGGCGTCGTCGCGCGTTTCGGCGTGCCGCCGGCGTCGATCCCCGACTACCTCGCGCTCGTGGGCGACTCGTCTGATGGCTATCCGGGCCTCTCCGGGTGGGGCGCCAAATCTGCGGCACTCGTCCTTGCGCGCTACGGACACATCGATGCAATTCCCGACGATCATCGCGACTGGGACGTCGCGGTGACGCGTGCCGCCTCTCTTGCGGCCACGCTTGCGCGCGACCGCGCGCTGGCGCGCCTCTTCCGGGAGCTCGCCGTGCTGAAGACGGACGTGCCGGTGTTCGATTCGGTCGACGAGCTCGAATGGCACGGTCCCACACCGGCGCTCGCCGGCCTTCGTCGACGACTGGCCGTCGAGGAGTGACCAGCTACCCGATGAGTCCGGCGCAGGCGGCGCCGCAGCATCCGGCGGGGGAGCGGAACACGATGTCGTGGGGCCGCTCCTACTCCCAGCGCAACGCGCGCATCGGATCGATCGTCGAGGCGCGGCGCGCGGGGAGATAGCCCGCGGCCAGCGCGACAGCCGCCAGCGCCACGGCTGCGCCGCCGATCGCCAGCGGATCGTGCCCGTCGAGTTCGTAGAGCAGCGCCTGCGCCATCCTGCCGATGGCGAGTGCCGCGACGATGCCGAGCACCACGCCTGCCAGCGTCAGCCGTGCCACCTGTCCGAGCACCATGCCGCGCACCACGCGTGCGTCGGCACCGAGCGCCATGCGCAGGCCGATCTCGCGCGTGCGCTGACCCACGGTGTAGGCAAGCACGCCGTACAGGCCGAGCGCGGCGAGCAGCGTGGCGACGAGAGCATACGTGGCAGACAGGAAGCCGATCATCCGGTCCACGTACACGTTCTCGCGCACCTGTTGTGGCATCGTCTTGAGCATTTCGATCGGCAGGTACGGATCGCGGTTGGCGACAACGCGGGGGATGGCGGCCAGCAGCGACTCCGGTGCCGTGGACGTACGGGCATAGAAGTACGTGAAGCCCTGCGGCGGAACCTGACGATACGGCCGGAACACCACGGACGGGACGGCGGCCTCCCTGACGTCGGCATAGTGCGCGTCCTTCACGACGCCGACGATCTCGGTGTCGAAGCCCTCGTCCGGCGACGTCCAATCGGCCATCCGCGTGCCCACCGCATGCCCACCAAGGTTGAACTGCCGCACGAACGCTTCGTTGACCAGCGCCACGCGCGGCGCATCCGGCCCATCGGTCGAGGCAATGTCGCGCCCCCCCAGGAGGGTCATGCCGAGCGTGCGCAGGAAGCCCACGCCCACCTGGTTGGCGCGCACGTTCCTGTTCGTGTCCGGCCCGTTGTCGAACCCCTCCACGCGGATGTTGCCGCCGGTGGTGGAGGACGACAGCAGTGGCATGAGCGACGCCGTGGCCGACGTCACGCCCGGCAGCGCCGCAAGGTCGTCCTCGAGCTGTTCGAACAGCTGCAGCGAACGTTCCGGCGTGTACCCGCTCAGCGCGGGGGCCATGCGGAACGAGACGACGTTCTCAGGGCGAATGCCGAGTTCGACGCTGGTGACGTTGACCAGGCTCCTGATGAACAGTCCCGCCGAGACGAGCAGCGCCGTCGCGAGCGCGATCTGCGCGGTGACGAGCGCAGCACGGAACCGTCGCGCGCTCGGGCTCGTGGTCTGGCCCGCCCTGTCGCGCAGCGAGACCATCAGATCGCGGCGCGTGCTGTGCAGCGCGGGATACAGGCCGAACAGCAGGCCCGTGACGAGCGACAGGGCCGCCGCACTCAGCACGGCGCGGCTGTCGAGAGCGAGCGTGAACGTCGCGAGATTCTCCTGCGGCATCAGCGCGGTCAGAGCCGACAGCGTCGCGTGCGCGACCAGCAGCCCCGCGGCGCCGCCGATAGCCGCCAGCACGCACGACTCGGTCAGCAGCAGGCCGACGAGCTGAGCACGACTGGCGCCGAGCGAGAGCCGGACGGCCATCTCGCCGGCGCGCTCGGTAGACCTGGCCAGCAGGAGATTCGCGATGTTCGCGCACGCGACGAGCAGCACCGTCGCCGTCACGAGCAGCAGCAGCTTCAGCGGCGTGCCGAGCGACGCGTGCAACGCGCTCTGCCCGCGCGCGCCTGGCTCGACCTCCACGGTCCTGGCACGAAACGCCGCCATACCACGTTCGCTCATCTCCGTCAGTTCCGGCGCCTCGACCTCGTTGATGATGTGGCGATAGGGAACGTTGATGTGCGTGCGTGCCTGCTCGAGAGAGACACCGGGCGCGAGCCTGGCGAACAGATACAGCCATGAGCGCCGGCGCTCGAAGGATCGTCTGCTGAGCAGCATGTTCCGAGCGGCCGAGACGGGCACGAACGCGAGCGGGCGAATGCCCAGCGTCGTTCCGGTGAAGCCCTGCGGTGCGACCCCGACAATGGTCATCGGGTGCCCGTTGACGGTAAGCGTCTTGCCGATGACGTCTGGACTGGCGGCGTACTGCAACCGCCACTGGTCGTGGCTGAGGACCACCGCGTCTCCCGTGTCCGGCGCGCCATCGTCCGCAACGCCGATCAATCGGCCGGCTGCCGGTACCAGGCCGAGAAGGTCGAAGTAGTTGCCCGACACCAGCATGCCGTGGCCGCTCGTCGCCTGCGCGCCGTACGACAGATTGGCGAGGAAGCTGCGATGGGCGGCGATGCCGGTGAAGGGCGTCTGCTCGCGCTGCAGATCGAGGAACATCGGGTGGCTGAACACGACCGAACAGGGGCCTGCCTCGTCGCAGCTGTCACCGCCGGGTTTGGGGCCTGGTGCGGAGAGGTTCACGAGAGCCGCGGGATCCGCCACGGGCAACGGCCGCACGAGCGTCTGCTCGAACAGCGAGAAGATCGCGGTGTTCGCGCCGATGCCGACGGCCAGCGTGGCGACGGCCACGGCGGTGAACGCCGGGCGACGCCGCAGGAGACGCAGCGCGAAGCGCAGATCCTGGCCGAGCTCTCCGAGACGAGCCAGTCTTCGCTTACGGATTTCGAGTCGTGTGTCCGTGGTCGTGCAGCGCTCGACACCTTGCCGGCGGTTGCCGAACTCCTCGAGCGCCTGCTGGCGGGCGTGTGTCTCCGACAGGCCGTCGCGCACGAGCTCGGCCGTCCGCATGTCGATGTGGAACGTGAACTCGTCCTCCACATCGTCGAGGACCTCGTCGCGGCTGCGGAACGGGAAGCGGAACAGTGTCTTCACGACTACCTCCGGTAGCGTCGGTGGCGTCAGGCCGTGGCGATGACCTTGAACACGGCTTCCGCGTAGCGCTTCCAGTCGGCGACTTCGCTGCGCAACTGGCGGCGGCCTTCAGCGGTGAGCGCGTAGTACTTCGCGCGGCGATTGTTCTCCGACAGCCCCCACTCGGCTTCGACGTAGCCCTTCAGTTCGAGCCGATGCAGCGCCTGATAGAGCGCGGCATCTTCCATCGCCAGCACGCCCCCGGTGCGCTCGCGTACCCAGCGGGAGACTGTGTAGCCGTGGGCAGGACCGGTCTGCAGTGCGCGCAACAGCAGGAGATCCACGGTGCCCTGGAGCAGGGTCTGCTTGGTTCGCGTCATCGCGTCTCGTGGTTGGACGGACGGGGAGTCGTCGATGTTCCACTCATGGCGTGAGTGGAGAGAGCATCGCCGGCAGCTCCCCCACCACGATGTAGACGCCGGACTTGTCCGGCAGTCGGTGATATCCGCCCGCCGGACAAGTCCGGCGGCTACGTCTCGAGAGAGGAGTGCGCCGGGTTGTGGCGTTGCGACGCCGGCCGATGTGCGACAGCACGGGGTAGTATTCGAGGATGGCACGAGTACTCGTCATTGCCGCGTTGCTGGCGGGCATCGGTTCCTTCGCCTGCGCGCCGGCAGCACCGCAGCGGACCATCGTTCAGCAGGTGCGCGCGGAGATCACGAAGGGCGACTTCGCCGCCGTGGATGCCCTGTTGGCCGGCTATCGGGCCGACAAGGGGATCACACCCGAGTGGCTCGAGGCGTATTCATGGATCGGGCGCGGCCATCTGGCCGCCAAGCGCCTCGACGAGGCCGAGCGGTACGCGAACGAGACGTACGAGATGACGTCCGACGCGTTGAAGACCCGGCCGATGGATCAGGAACCGCGGCTGCCGATTGCGTACGGTGCGGCAGTGGAAGTGCTGGCACAGGTGGCCGCGGCGCGCGGGGCACGCAGCGAAGCGCTCGTGATGCTCGAACACGAGTTGCAGACGCACGGCGCCACATCCATCGCGAAGCGCCTCCAGAAGAACGTCAACCTCCTGAGCCTCGAAGGCACGAAGGCACCGGCGATCGTCGCCACCGACTACCTCGGATCGCAGCCTCCCACGCTTGACGATCTCCAGGGCAAGGTCGTCGTCCTTTTCTTCTGGGCGCACTGGTGTGCCGACTGCAAGCGCATGGCGCCGGTCCTTGCCGAGCTCGACGCGCGGTACAGGGACAAGGGCCTGGCGATCTACGCGCCGACGCAGCGATACGGCTATGTGGCGGGTGGGAAGGATGCGTCGCCGGAAGACGAGCGGGCGTACATCGATCGGGTGCGACTGGAGCAGTACCCGGTGCTCGCCGCGCAATCGGTGCCGCTCGACGCGGCCAATCATCTCCGCTATGGCGTGAGCACGACACCCACGCTCGTGCTCGTCGATCGCGAGGGCATCATCCGCCTGTATCACCCGGGCCAGATGACGCTGGACGAACTGGGCCCGCGCATCGCAGCGCTGCTCGGCAGCGCTGCGGGGTGACGCATGCGCCACCCCTGCCCATCGCCGAACACGCGGCGCGGTGATACGCCGCACCGACCGCGCGCTCAGAACGGGTTCAGGACATACCCTTCCTTGTCGAGCACCAGGTGCGCCACCATCGCGGAGAGCGCGATCTCCGCGGCGGGCGTGACGACGGCGCGCGGCAGGTTGCGGCCGACCGACGTCTGGCCGCACAGATAGATCCGCACGCCGGCGGCTTTCAGTTCGTCGAGCAGGCGGACGTTCGGATTCTCCTTGCCATACCGCGTGCGGTACTCGGCATCTGTCAGTAGGTCCTTACCGGCTGTCCCATGCACGATGAGCGCCGCCCTGACGCGATCGCGCGGCACACCGGCGCGGCCCTGCATGTTGAGGAAGCGCGCCACGGTGTCGAACTGCAGGTTGAGCTCACCCGGTGCGGCACCCTCGCGCACGTCGAACCGCAGCTTGAGGTCCTGGTCCTTCGGCGGCCGCAGCGTGGCGCCAGGGACGTCGAACACCCCGCCGTAGTGCGGGACCACCTCGCCGGCCTGTCGGGCCGGCGCCGAGGCTGGCGCTTGGCCGCCGGACGTCCCGCTGAAGACGGTACACACCATCACGACGGCAAGGGCTGCGCTGCGCATGCCGCCCATTCTGGCACGCGATGGCACGGGCCGCGCGACCTCCATCGATGCAGGGGCACCCCTTGTGGGTGCCCGAACCAGGGATGTGCCGTACACTGGCGGGCATGTCCCTGCTGCAGCGCATCGCCATCGATCCCGCCGTGCGGTTCGGGAAGCCCTGCATTCGCGGGACACGGATCACTGTCGGCGATGTGCTCGCCTACCTCGCCGGCGGGATGACCGACGCAGAGGTGCTGGCTGATTTTCCGCAGTTGTCACGCGACGATATCCGCGCGTGCCTGGCGTATGCCGCCGAGCGCGAACGTCGCACCCACAGTATCCCCGCCGCGTAGGTTGCGATGCGGCTGCTCTTCGACGAGCAACTGTCCAGTCGATTGCCCGGGCTCCTTGAGCCCTGGTACCCGGATCCGTTGCACGTCGAACAACTTGGTCTGCTTGGTGCGCCCGACACCGTCGTCTGGCAGGCCGCCATCGACCACGACTGCATGCTCGTCTCGAAGGACGAAGACTTTCACCGCCTCAGCGTGCTGAAGGGAGCGCCGCCCAAGGTCGTCTGGCTGCGGATGGGCAATTGCACGACGCAGGATCTCGTCGATCTCCTGCGCCGCCACGTCGACGACGTCGAGCGCTTCTCGATCCAGGACGAGGCGGCGTTCCTCGAGCTCGGTGGCGCGTCGTCTGCCACGGGCTGAAGCCCGTGGCCCCTACACCGTCCCTACCTCGAGCGTGGCGCTCGTGAGCGTCGGACCTCGGGTCATGTGTCTGGCGTGGCGCGGCGATCGCGTGTACTGTCTGCACGAACCACCCACCACTGGAGTGAAGCGATGACGAGCACGACGACTCGACGAGCGTTTCTGGCAGGCGTAGCTGCCGGCATTGCCGTGCCGCGGCTGTTGCGGGCGCGGGCGGCGGCACGCTATCCCATCAGTTTCTCGACGCTCGGCTGTCCGAAGTGGGGCTGGAAGCAGATCCTCGATCAGGCGGATCGCCTCGGATACGCGGCGATCGAACTGCGCGGCGTGGCCAGCGAACTCGACCTGACGAAACTGCCCGAGTTCTCGCCGTCGCGCATCGCCGACGCGAAGAAGGATCTCTCGGCGCTCGGTCTGGTCATCTCCGATCTCGGTGCGTCGGCGAACATGCACGAGAAGGAGCCCGCCGCGCGCCAGAAGCATCTCGACGAAGGGCGGCGTTACATCGACCTCGCGAAGGCGCTCGACGTGAAGTACGTCCGCATGTTCGGCGACAGGGTGCCCGAGGGCGAGCTGAAGTCCGACGTCATCGCGCGCGTCGCCGAGGGCTTCCGGCAGATGGCGGCGCACGCGAAACCCGCCGGCGTGACGGTGATCATCGAGTCGCACGGCGACTTCACCAGTTCAGTCGATCTGGAGCACATCGTCACCGACGTCGGGTCCGACGCGTTCGCCGTGCTGTGGGATGCGCATCACACCTTCGTCAGCGGGAAGGAGCAACCCGCCGACACGTACGCGCGCCTCGGCAAGTGGGTGCGTCACACGCACCTGAAGGACTCGAAGCCGGGTGGCAAGGGCCGCGACTACGTGCTCGTCGGCGAAGGCGACGTGCCCGTCAGGACGCAGATCCAGGTGCTGGCCGCCAACGGCTACAAGGGCTATTACGGATTCGAGTGGGAGAAGCGCTGGCATCCGGAGATCCCGGAGCCCGAAGTGGCGTTCCCGCACTATGCGAAAACGGCCGGCGAGTATCTCGCCGCGGCGGGCGTCTCACCGTCGTAGGCAGTGTCGTCCTCGCACGGAGCGTGGACGAGTTGATGGATCGACGATTCGCGGGAGGCAGAGATGAAGAGCAGAGTGACGACCGCACTGATCGCGATGACATTGGCTGGCCTGGTGAGCGGGTGCAGCAGCGAGCCACAAAGCCCGCCTGCGTCCACGTCGGCGCCCGCGGCGGCGCCGGGGTTGCGGATTGCGATGATCGCGAAGAACGCCACAAATCCGATCTTCCAGTCGGCGCGCAAGGGGGCCGAGACTGCGGCCAGGGAGCTGGCGTCGACGCACGGCATTCCCATCGACATCGTCTGGCTGACGCCCAACGACGAGGACGGCGACGTCCAGGCGCAGAAGATCGCGCAGGCGGTGGAAGACGGCGTGAGCGCCATCCTCATCTCCTGCTCCGATGCCGGGAAGGTGACGGCCGCGATCGACGCCGCCGTGGCCCGCGGCGTGCCCGTGATGACCTTCGATGGCGACGCCGCCGGGTCCAGGCGCTTTGCGTACTACGGGGTTGACGATGAAAAGCTGGGGGAGGCGCTGATGCGGGACCTGGCCGCCCAGATCGGCAACAAGGGACCTGTGGCGATCCTGGCCGGGAACCCCGACGCGCCGAACCTGCGCCAGCGAGTGGACGGGGTACGGAAGGAAGCCGCCAAGCACCCCGGCATCTCGATCGTCGACACCTTCCACCATGCCGAAACCGTACGGGATGCGGCCGACGCGGTGGTCGGCGCGCAGAAGGCGCACCCGCAGATCAAGGGGTGGGCGATGGTTGGCGGCTGGCCGCTCTTCACGCCGAAGCTGTTGTCGGACATGGGAACCACGCCCATCAAGGTCGTTGCCGTCGGCGCGCTGCCCGCGCAGCTCGTGTACGTGGAGAAGGGGCTGGCTCCCGTGCTGATCGCGCAGCCTACCTACATGTGGGGCTACGAGTCCGTCCAGCGCATCGTCGACAAGGTGCACCTGAAGAAGGACGTGCCGGAAATCATGACGATGGACGTGATCCGCGTCACGAAGTCGGACCTGGGACCGTGGGCGCGTCAGTTGGCGACGTGGGGGTTCACGGTCCCTGACATGTACCTGAAGATGCCGTGACGGCCTGAGCCTGTCTTTGTCGTCCCCGCGATCAGCGCGCGCCAGGCGCGCCGTAGCCGCGCGCGCTGTCGTCGAGGACCAGCACCCAGTCGATCATCTCGCCGGGATCGGGCGACACGAACGTGCGTTCGCCCGTGCTGGGGAACGTGCCGATGCGTGTCGCCGCACCCGTGCGAGGGTCGAACCACCAGGCGACGACCTCGCGACCCGCGATCGCGCTCATGCGCACGGTGAACGGCCTGCCGACCGGCGCGTACACCATCGCGTACGTACGCTCCGCGTCGCGCGTGGCGA
Source organism: Acidobacteriota bacterium (assembly GCA_020845575.1). NCBI lineage: Bacteria > Pseudomonadati > Acidobacteriota > Acidobacteriota bacterium. Next base: position 41,826 of record JADLFL010000076.1, read on the forward strand.
GGAATCGATAGCGCCCCGCGCCGGGCACGCTCGTCGGCACGTCACTCGCGACGATCACATCGTCGGCAGGGATGCGCGTGAGGAAGGGGCGCGACTCCATCAGCGCCCTGCCGTGCTGCATCTGTGCGGCGCCCTGCTGATCGATCGCCTCGTACCAGGGCATCAGCGGGTTGTTGACGGGCGTGCGCGGCGGGGCCCACATCTGCCAGACCGAGTGGTGTCCGTACGTGTGCCCGAACGCACCGCCGAACAGGTTCCAGTAGCGCGGGCGACGCACGTCCGACGCGATCGAGTGGCCGAATTCCGCGGCCTTGAACGAGACCGGATGGTCCTCGTAGATCGGTTCGCCGTCGAGCACCGGCTTGACGGGCGTGCGGTCGTAGTCGGCGCGCGTCTGGTCGTACCGGCCCGTGAACTCCGCCACGTGGCCGTTCTGGCGCATGTTGAAGTCGAGCCAGTCCTCGTCCTGAAACCAGTGTGACGATCCCTGACCGCCGCTCGTGTGGAACGTCATCAGGTGTGCACCGCCGTCGCCCTCGGCGAGCCCGCGCGCCATCGCCTGCGTGATCGCACGATGCGCGTCGCTCTCGATCTGCCTGTCGCCGCCGAGAATCCAGATGATGTTCGGCCTGTCGCGATAGCGGCGCCCGAGCCATCGTCCGTACGCCTCCGCGTTCGCGGGCGTGAACACCTCAGGGCCCTGGCCCCACCGCTTGTTCCACTTGTCGCCCCACGTGGGGAGCAGGCCGATGTACAGACCAAGCGCGCGCGCTTCATCCACGATGAAGTCGACGTGATCCCAGTAGTCGTTGCGCGGACCGTCGCGTTCGTCGGGACGCGCCGGATCCGCGTCGACGAGCGGCAGGTGTCCGTACGCGTTGGGCTCGGTGAGTCCACCGAGCTCGGCCAGCGCCACGGCCTGGATCACCGTGAAGCGACGTTCGGCCCTGTTGCGCAGGTATCTGACGGCCTCCTCGCGATCGAGCCGATGGAACAGTTCCCACGCGGTGTCGCCGAGCCAGAAGAACGGCGCGCCGTCGGCCGTCACGAGGAAGCGCCGGTTCTCCGAGACCTTCAGTGGCGGGACGCTGCCGTGCTGGCCTGCGGTCGCCGCGCTCGCGACGGCCAGCGCCAGCGTCATCGCCGTTCCGACCTGCCGCCATCGTCTGCGCATCCGTGCACGATACACGGAGTGCCGGAATGAACCGATATGTGATGGCGCGCGCCGGAGGCCACGGCGTAACGTACCGCTCGGAGACGACACCCGTGATCACTGATTGCACGGCGGCCGGGCCCGGAGGGCCGGCCCTACCGATGAGCCAGTCGGCCCTGCCAATGGATGCGTCGGTTCGGTCCGATGCGCGGTGCCCGGTCGTGGGCGATCACCTGCGGCCTGGGCGACCACCGCGATCGGCGGCGCGCTCATGACGCCCGGGCCGCCCGCGGAAGGGGCTTGCGAAGCTCGCGCGGACGCGGCAGCATCTCCAGTCATGCCGATTCGGTATGACCGCGCGGGCACCGGGTTAGTCGGGGTCGCATTGGCTCTGGTGATGGTCGCTGCAGGCTGTGCCTCGCCCGTGCGACTCACGTCACGACCGGTGGGCGTGGCGCCCTCCGTTCGCACGGAGCCCACTCGGGTTCCGATGGTCACCGACCGCCCCACGGTGGGCGTGGCCTTCGGCGGCGGCAGCGCTCGCGGCATCGCCCACGTCGGCGTCCTGCGCTGGCTCGAGGAGCACCGCGTGCCCGTGGACGTCGCGGCCGGCACCAGCATGGGTGGCCTGATCGGCGGGGCCTTTGCGACCGGCATGGACGCCGCGGAACTCGACGCGCTGCTGGACTCGCTCGATTGGGACGAGTTGTTCGGCTCCTCGACCTTCGCCTACAAGAACATCCGCCGCAAGGCTGACGGACGCGCGTTTCCCTGGCGTCTCGAGTTCGGCCTCAAGCACGGCATCGTCGCCCCGACGTCGCTCAACAGCGGTGAGTACGTCGAGCTGATGCTGGCGCGAATCGCGGCGCCATACCACGAACTGGAGTCCTTCGACTCGCTTCCGACGCCGTTCCGGGCGGTGGCCGTCGATCTGGTGACCGCCAGACAGGCGGTGCTGGCACGCGGGTCGCTCGCCGACGCGATGCGCGCCACGATGTCGATTCCGCTCATTTTCCCGCCCGTCGAGACCGATGGGCAGGTTCTGGTCGATGGCGGGGCGATGAACAATGTCCCGGCCGACGTGGTCAAGGGCCTTGGTGCCGATCGGGTCATCGCGGTGAGCGTCGGCGACCTGTCGGACCGCGAGGCTCTGAGCCACACGCTGCTCGGCGTCGCCGGTGCCACGCTCGACGCCATGATGCGATCGACCACACGCGCGTCGTTGGAGTCGGCCGACGTCGTCATCAACGTCCCGCTGCAACGCTACGGCTCGCTCGACTGGCGCCGCGCCGACGAACTGGTCGAAGAGGGCTACAAGGCGGCCGAGGCAATGCGCGAGCAATTGCTGCCGCTCGCGGTGAGCGAGGCCCAGTACGACGTCTGGCGACGCGGGCGTCAGGATCGTCGGCGATCGACCATCGCGCAGCCGGAGTTCGTCCGGCTCGAAGGGTTCGGCAGCAGCGATGCCGGCCGTCTCGACGTGCTGCTCGCGCATCACGTGGGCCGGCCGCTCGACATCACGTCGATCGAGAAGGACCTGGCGGAGCTGACCGGCCTGGATCGCTACGAGACCATCACCTGGAGAACCGCGCGCGACCAACGCGGGCGGCTCGGCCTGCTCGTGCGCGGCCGGGCCAAGACGTACGCGCCGCCGTTCATGATGCTCGGTGGCAGCCTGGAGAACACCACGTCCAACGACTTCCGCGTCACCGCGACCGCGCGCTACCTGGGCTTCGACGTCGGCGGATCCGGCGCCGAACTCCGCATCGACGGCACCCTCGGCTCCGACCCCGCCGTTTCGGTCGATTGGTATCGACCACTCGGCAGTACGCCGTTGTTTGTCGCACCCTACGCCCGCATCGGCTCGGACCAGGTCAACTTCGCGCAGGACGACGTCGTCTTTGCGCGATATGGGCTGGTCACCAGTGCCGCGGGCGCCGCTGTCGGCGTCAACCTCGGCGCGGTCAGTGACCTGCGCCTGGGGGCATTCATCGGTCGGACCCGCGCGTCCATCGAAATCGGCGATCCGGGCCTGCCCGAGATCAGAGGACGCGAATCGGCGGCCGATCTCACGTGGCGTCTCGACACGCAGGACAGCCCGGTGGTGCCGTCGCGCGGGGTCAACACACTGGTCCGTCTGTCGCACACCATCGATTCGCCGGACATCTCCATCGACAGGCAGACGGTGTTGAGGTCTTCGTCGTTCACGCAGCTGGCGTCATCGATCACGTCGTTTCGGGCGGTCGGTCCTCACGGCCGACTGTTCCTGTTCGGTGCGCTCGGGACCACGCTCGACGGAGAACCGGCGCCGACGTCGCTCTACGCACTCGGTTCGACATTCCGGCTCGGCGCCTACGCCTCCAACGACATCGTCGGCCGGCACGCCTGGAACGCGACGGGCGGCTATCTCCACCAGGTCGGACGGTTGCCGGACTTCCTCGGAGGTCCGATCTTCGTTGGCGGCTGGCTCGAGAACGGCGACGCCTTCGCCGCCTGGAAGGACGCCGGCTGGCGCACCAACGCCAGCGTCGGAGTCATGATGGACACGTTGCTCGGGCCCGTGCTGGTTGCCGGGACCGCCGGTTTCGATGGCCGCTGGCGCACCTACTTCGGCGTCGGTCGCATCTTCCGCTGACATCCCGGCACCTCCTGGACCACTGCCGCGTCGCCGGTTTCTGACGGCCCAGGGCGCCAACGGCTACACTTGGCAGCGCCTCCCGAGCGTCAGCGCTCCAGAGGTGCTGCGTTTCCAGAGTTCCTGAGCTCCTGACGTCCTCGACGCTGGAGTTCGTGTCTCTCTTTCCTGCTTTCAGGGTGCCCGCTTGTCCGTCCATATCGACCCACGCATCACCGACGTCTATGACGATGTCGTCAGGCGCAATCCTGGCGAACCGGAATTCCACCAGGCTGTCACCGAGGTCCTCGGATCGCTCGGCCCCGTGCTCACCAAGCACCCCGAGCTGCGCGAGCACAAGGTGCTCCAGCGCATCTGCGAGCCCGAGCGGCAGATCATCTTCCGCGTGCCGTGGCAGGACGATACCGGCACGGTCCACATCCATCGCGGGTTTCGCGTCGAGTTCAACAGCGCGCTCGGGCCGTTCAAGGGCGGGTTGCGTTTCCACTCCTCGGTGAACCTCGGCGTCGTCAAGTTCCTCGGGTTCGAGCAGACGTTCAAGAACGCGCTGACGGGGATGCCGATCGGCGGCGGGAAGGGCGGCGCCGACTTCGATCCGAAGGGGCGGTCCGACGGCGAGATCATGCGGTTCTGCCAGAGCCTGATGACCGAGCTGTACCGGCACATCGGCGAGTACACCGACGTGCCGGCGGGCGACATCGGCGTCGGCGGCCGCGAGATCGGCTTCCTCTTCGGGCAGTACAAGCGCATCACCAACAAGTACGAGTCGGGCGTGCTCACGGGCAAGGGCCTCGACTACGGCGGCGCGCTCGTGCGGCGCGAGGCCACCGGCTACGGTCTCGTGTTCTTCGTGCGCGAGATGCTCGCGGCGCGCAAGGACAGCCTCGAGGGCCGCACGTGCATCGTGTCGGGATCGGGCAATGTGGCGATCTACACGATGGAGAAGGCGATGCAGCTCGGCGCGAAGGTCATCGCGTGCTCCGACTCCACGGGCTTCGTGATCGACGAGCAGGGCATCGACCTCGATCGCATCAAGCAGATCAAGGAAGTGGAGCGCGGGCGGTTGAGCCGGTACGTCGAGGATGGCCACCGCGGACGCTACATCGCCAACGGGAACATCTGGTCGGTGCCGTGCGACGTGGCGCTGCCGTGCGCCACGCAGAACGAGTTGAACGGCCGCGACGCGCGCCTGCTCATCGACAACGGCTGCACGCTCGTCGCCGAAGGCGCGAACATGCCATGTACGCCCGAAGCGACGCAACTGCTGCTCGATGCGGGCGTGGCATTCGGGCCCGGCAAGGCCGCCAACGCCGGCGGGGTGGCGACGTCGGCGCTGGAGATGCAGCAGAACGCCAGCCGCGACGCGTGGTCGTTCGAGCACACCGAACAGCGGCTCGACGAGATCATGGTCGGCATCCACGAGTCGTGCTACTCGACGGCCGAGGAATTCGGCACACCGGGCAACTACGGCAACGGCGCCAACATCGCCGGCTTCTTGAAAGTCGCCCGCGCGATGCTGGCCCTCGGATTGGTCTGAGAGACGCCGCAACGCTCGACGAAGGCGGCATCGGCCGCCTTCGTCCTTTCGTCAGAACCTGACCTTGTAGGTCCACTTGGCCAGCAGGCGACGATTCCGCGGCATGAGCTGCGGCGACTCGAAGCGGTCGCGGACTTCGTCGTACACGAGATAGATCTCGCTGCCAGGCCTGTACTCCCAACCCACGAGGATGTTGGCCGACACCTTTTCGTCGAGGTCGTTCCACTGCACGAACGACTTCACGAAGAAGTCGGTCGTGAACGCGTACAGCACGCGGTTGCTGAGCGTGGTCGCATCGAAATCGCCTCGCGGGTGATGGACGATGTTGTGCGCGTAAATCAGGTCGACCGACAGGTTCGCCGTCGGGTGGACGTTGGTCGAGAACGAGATCTGCCGGCGGTCGCCGCCCCAGTAGTCGATGTGACTGTATGCCGCGCTGGCCGACACCGGGCGGCTGGGGTTGCTGTCGACGTTGACCTGGTGCGTGAGGTTGTCGTAGTCGCCGGGCTGGATGCTGATCGGTCCGACGGTGAACGGCGAGACGACGCGCTCGCGTGACGGCGCGTACGAGTAGCCGACCTTGTCGTTCGACTCGAGGGTGAGCGTGGCGCCGCCGCTGGCCCGCTGGCCGAAGAAGCCACCATCGTAGAAGGTGTCGTACGTGAACGAGCCGGCATAGACCACGTTCCTGAGGTGGCCGGTGTTGATCCAGTGCGTGAAGCTGGCGTCGGCAGTGGAGCGGCGCAGGTCGTTCTGCAGCACGAACCCCATCTCCGGGACGAAGTCAGGTCCCACCGAGTAGTGCCGCACGTCGGCCACGACGTTCCGCTTCGAGAAGAGGAGCCTGCCGATCCCGAGACTGCCGTTCTTCTCGCCCGACGGCGTGAACGTGCGCGCGACCAGCATCTCGGCCTTGAGCGCGGGGCTGAACCAGAAGTTGCCGTCCACGCCGGCCAGCCGACTGAAGTCGCCACCGCCGCTGTCGTTGTTGGTGACGATCACGCCAAGGCCGCTGTTGGTGAACAGATCGCGCTTGACGCGAATCACGCTGTAGTTAGTACCGGGTACGTCTCTCGCGCCGCCACTGGCCGACCTCACGTCGGTGTGCTCGGTCTGCACGTTCATCACGCCCATCGAGTAGGCCCCGACGCGTCCCGACAGCTTCCCGGCGGCGAGAATGGGTACCTCCTGCCCGTCCGAGAGACCGATCCGCCGGCTGTAGAACATCAGCATCTGCTCGTCGAACCCGACGTTGAACAGCCCGGCGTCTTCCAGGAAGAAGTCGCGGCGTTCGGGGAAGAACAGCGGGAAGCGCGTGAAGTTGATGACCTCCTGATCGGCCTCCACCTGCGCGAAGTCGGTTCGCAGGGAGACGGTGGCGCGCAGGTTGGGCGTGAAGTCGTGCACGACGTCGCCGCCGGCGTTGAAGCGCGACGTGGTCGAACCGGACTCGGCCCCGCGCACGGCGCCGCCGAGTACGTAAGGCTCGACTTCCCATTTCGCCTGCGCGGCGTCGGTGCGGATGCCGTGCAGATGGCCGAAGCGCTCGGCGCGCCACGATGCGCGGCCGCCAAGCCATCTCGGGATCGGCGCCCAGTAGTCGGACTCCTGCTTGCGGCGGATCGCACGGCTCAACTGGAGTCCCCACGTCATCGGCGCGGCACCGCCGAAGCGCAGCGTCGAGAACGGGATGCGGAACTCGGCGGTCCAGCCGTCGGCGGTCTTCTGCGTGCGGACTTCCCAGATGCCGTTCCACGCGGTGTTGTAGAACCGCGCGTCGGTCACGATGCCGTCGCGGCGCGTGCCGAGGACGTTGGTCGAGAAGTAGTAGAAGTTCCGGTGGTCGTGGTAGGTGTCGAGATAGATGCCGATGTAGTCGTCGTTGGACAGCGGTGCGTCGCGCCGCATGTCCAGCGCGATGATGCCCGACGGATCCGAGTCGCGACAGATGACGCCGAAGTAGAGCGCGCGATCGTCCTGGACCACGCGGACCTCCGTGGATTCGGTGGCGGGCACGCGATCGAGCGGCGCGTACTGCCAGAATCGCGTCGCAGGGACTGCCTGCTGCCAGACGGCATCGTCGAGGACGCCGTCCAGCCGGATCGTCTCGCCGCCTGGCACGACGGTGAGGTTCAAGTGCTCGGGTTCCGGGAGGTCGGGGCGATCGACAGGCTGCGCCGTCGCAGTGCCGGTCAGCACGACAGCGAACACGCCGCACGCGATCGCCGAGAGCCACGCCCGTCGCGGGTTGCGGGGGGATGGCCGATCAACGAGCACGAGAGGCGACGCGTCCTGCGTGAAGTGATGGTCGGCCGAAGATGCGCATGCGGCGTCATCTTACAGCCCGGCGCATCCCGTGCGGGCCGGGCACGCCAGGCCCCCTACGGAGCGACGGCGACGTTGACGCTCTTGCTGAACGCGGTGCCGTCGGCATCTTCGAAGGAGAACGTGACCTGCGCGACGGCTTCGCGGCGCTGGCTCGGGAGGTCGTACCACATCTCGAACGTCAGCGTGATGCCGGCGCCGACGTTGGTCATCGCGTTGCCCGTCGCGCCGAGCGTGACGAACTCCGAGCGCTCCGTCTCGGATCCGGTCGGCGGCGTGATGATGCCGGCCGACGCCTGCTTCATCGTCAACTGCGTGGCCGTGACGCGCACCGGCCAGTCGATATCCAGCTTGCTGTCGTTGGCGGTGGAGTTCATGGCCAACGTCGTGGCGAAGACGCCGTGCCATCTGTACGGCAGGATCTCGTCCGGCTGGTTGTTGCCGCGCACGACACGGTACGTGCGGCCGCCCGTGTCGCTGTCGGCGATGATCGGGTCCGGTGCGGCGGTGATCGTCACGGCGTCGGCGTAGGACGTCGTGCTATCCGGCGACGTGGGGCTCTGGCACCCGGGCAGTACGGAAAGAGCCGCAAAGACGACGAGAGCCGGTCGGAACAGCGAGGACATGCGAATCTCCATGAATCGGTCAGAACGTGGTGCCGACGGCGAACTTGAGCGCACGCGCCGGCTGGTAGGGGTCGCGATAGAGGTTCCAGGCATAGATGAGGCGGAAGGGCACGTTGAGCATCGGCATGAGGAAGCGGACTTCCACGCCGGTCGACGTGCGCAGCTGGCGCAGGTCGACGCGCTCCTGCTCCGCGAAGGACTGGCCCGCGTCGTGGAACACCAGCGCACGCACGGGGCCGAAGAGGTCGAAGTAGTACTCGGCGTTGAAGAGGAAGAACCTGTTGCCGCCGAGCGCACGCTGATCCGCGTCTGTCGGTCCGACGGTGCGGATGCCGTAGCCGCGAATCTCGTACTCGCCACCGAGGTAGTAGCGCAGGTAGTAGGGCAGCGCGCTGGTCTCGCCGTACGGACGCAGGTAGCCGCCTTTCACACGTGCGCCGAATCCCGTGCGCCGCGTGACGGGCAGGTACTGCACGTACTCGATCTCGGGCCGCACGTACTGCACCGTGCCGCCCAGCGCGCCACCGGCGATGGGCATGTTCAGCGTCAGCCGGCGTCCGCGCCGTGACATCAGCGGTACGTCGACGGTGTCGTACACGAACGCCGGCGAGATCCGGCTCTCCACGTTGCGCGCATCGTCCAGGCCCATCGTGAAGAGAGGGATGCCGAGACCCGAGCTGCCGAGCGCCTGCTCGAGGTCGTCGCTCACGGCGGTTTCAGCCACTTCGTAGCCGTAGCCGAGGAACAGGCGTGCGAAGCCGAACACGCGATAGCCGCCTGTCACAGACACGCCGCTGCGCACCTCGCTGTAGCCGACCTGATCGATGGCCGTCAGGAAGTCGACCTTGCGCGAGTAGAGGTCGATGCCGCCGCTGAGCGGTCGATCGAAGAGGAACGGCTCGGTGAACGAGATCTGATAGACGGAGGAGCGGTTGCCCTTCTGTGCCGCCACCGACGCGCTCTCGCCGCGGCCGAGGAAGTTGGTGGTCGTGTAGCTCGCGTTGGCGAACAGGCCCTCGTACTGCGAGACACCGCCGCCGAACTGCAGCGCGTTGCGGTTCTGCTCGTTGAGCGTGAGCGTGAGGTCGACGCTGTCGGCCTTCGACGGCGACTTGGCCACCTGCACGTCGGTCTCGTTGCCTTCGATCGGCTTGAAGTATCCGAGCTGGTTGATGCGCTGCACCGTGGCCTTGAGCGCCTCGGTGTTGAACACGCCGCCTTCGAGCAGCCGAAGCTCGCGACGAATCACGCTGTCGCGCGTGGTCGTGTTGCCCTTGAAGGTGATGGTGTTGACGGTGAAGCGCGGCCCTTCGGTGAGCCGCACCACGATGTCGACGATGGCGGGATCGTCCGGCTCTCCGGGCCTGGGCGTGAGATCGGGGAAGCCGGTGAACTCCATGTGCCCGCCGGCTCCGTAGATCTCGCGGGCCTTCACGAACCCCTTGCGCATCGCCGCGAGGCTGTACCAGTCGCCTTCCTTCGTCTTGAACAGCGCCCGTAGCGCCTCCGACTTCAACGCGTCGTTGCCCTCGAACGCGAGCGTGCCGACGCGGAACCGGCGTCCTTCGTGCACGGGGACGCGCAACTGGGCCCATCGCGTCCTGCCGTCTTCGGAGTCCTCGATCGTGCGGACTTCGGGCTGGCCCACGCGCGCCTCGATATAGCCGTGATCGCGATAGAACTCCTCGACGAGCGTGGCGTCTTCCTCGAACTTGTCCGGCAGGTAGTGCCCGCCTCCCCTGAGGAGCGAGATGAGCGTGCGCGGGACGTTGGTCTTCAACACCTTCCTGAGCGTGTCGTCGTCGAACGTCGTGTTGCCGAGGAACTCGACGTCGCGCAGCGAGACGCGCGGGCCGTCGGTGATGGCAAACGTGATGTTGACGATCTTCGGGCTGCCGGGCAGCGACGCGATCTCGTGGGTGACGTCCCCACTGAGATAGCCCTTCTCCGCGAGCAGATCGCGGATGGTCGAGCGCACGGTGGCGAGCTGGCCCTGATCGGTGAAGCTGTCCACGCGGAGCGCGACGTTCTTCTTCAGCAGGGCCTTCTCGATGGTGTCGGTGTCGAGCACCTTCGAGCCGCGGTACGAGATGATGCGCGCGCGCTGGCGTTCTTCGATGTTGTAGGTGACCAGCTTGCCGATCACGCCGTTGGAGAACACGTAGTCCTCGGCTTCGATCGACAGGTCGTCGAGGAAGTTGGTGGCCCACAGACGACGGAAGTCCGCGAGCATCGTGTCGCGCGCGCCCTCGTCGAACGGGACCCAGGCGTCCTGCGACGGGCGGCTCGGTCGCGTCTGGACGTAGTAGAGATAGGTCTCGGCGCTGATCAGCGACACGTTGCCCTGTGCCGCGAAGCACAACGCGAGCAGATAGATCACCGGTCCGCTGCCGGCTGGCGGCAGACGCGCGGGTTCGGTCACCGGCTGTCCACACAGCGTCGTCGGATTGGCCGCGGGGGATGGCGCGGGCGGCGCGACGGAGACCTGTGCAAACGCGTGTGCGTGCGAGACGAGCACGACGGCGACGAGCAGGCCGGCCCACGATCGTCGCCGGCGAATGTCGAGCGAGCAGACGGTGTGCATCGCGATCCCTACAACTTGAAGCGCACGCCGATGCGCGCCGCCATGCGCGTGGGCAGGCCTTCGTCGTTGCGCGTGAGGCTGTAGCCGTAGCCGCCTTCCACGAACAGGCTGGCGCGCGACGACAGCGCGCCCTGGATGCCGAGCGTGGCGAGCACGGAGCCGTTGTCGGGACCGTCGCGCTGCGTGATCTGGGACCAGTAGGTGGCGCCCGTGTACAGGCTGGCCATCGAGCCAGGCGTGAAGTACCAGAGCGCGCCACCGAAGGCGTGAAGGGCCGCGACGCCGCTGCCCGATTCGAGCGTCGGGTCGCCGCCGAACGTGCCGGTGCCGGCGATGCCGCCCTGCACGAGGATGTGACGCGTGAGGAATCGCCCGACGTCCGCGTTGATCGTGTAGTTCCAGGCCCTGTCGGCGTCTGCGGTGAACATGCGGTCGAGGTGTCCGCCGATGCCGAGCAGCATCGTGCCCGGGCGACCGATGATCCTCGGCTGCACGTTCTCGCCCATGGCACGAGACGGTGTATCGCCAACGGCCGCGCGTGTCGGCGGCGGTTCGACAGGTGCGGTGATCTGCGCGCGCGCGATCGATGGCAACAACGACAGGGTCAGGACGGTGATGCAACGGAAGGGAGCAGACCGACGAACACGAAGAACCGCCACGGGGCGCATGCAATGCAAGCGCGGTTCCACTCGCGTGTCGCGTGTCGCACGCACCATCGACGCATCGACGTGTCACCGCGCGGCACCGGGACACATCGCGACAGTCCTCATACGAGGCCGCCGCGTGTCCTCCATGAATGTAAGGTGGTGCTAACTTGTATCAGAGTTGATACAAAAGGACCGGGCTCGGAGAGCCGGCCCCACCGTGAGCCGCGAGCCGCGAGCCGTGAGCCGCGAGCCGTGAGGCTCACTCTGCGATCAGCGTGTAGCCGATGCCCCAGGCGGTGCGGATCAGGCGGGGTGTTCTCGGATCGGCCTCGATCTTCCTGCGCAGGCGGCTCACGAGGAGATCGACGGCGCGGTCCGGGGCCTGTGCGGCATCGCCCCAGACGTCGCGGCGCAGCTGTTCGCGGCTGACGATCTCGTTGCGGCACGCCACGAGGACGCGCAGGACATCGGCCTCGCGTGGCGTGAGCACGATCGTGCGATCGCGCCCGGTCACCACGCGTTGACGGGCATCGAAACGCAGATCCGCGGCCAGGACGAAGACGTCGTCTCGGCCGTGCGCCGCGCGGTGACGACGGAGCAGCGCGCTGACGCGCGCCTGCAGTTCACGGGGATGAAATGGAGCGATGACGAAATCGTCGGCCCCCGTGTCGAGGGCCTGAATCGCCAATGATTCCGTGCGTGAATCGCCGAGGAGCATGATGGGCGTGATGCTGTTGGCGCCACGAGCCCGGATCGCTCGGCACAAGGCCAGCACACCCTGCTGCGACCACGCCGCGCCGACGATCAGCACGTCGACGCGTTCGCGATGTGCGCAGCGCAGGCCCTCGTCGCCATCGCCGACGTCGTGCACCGCGAACCCGGCATCGAGAAGGGAGACGCGTACGAGACGGCGCACCACGATGTCGGCCTCGACGATCAGGGCCTTGCGTCGGTGCACCTGCGTCATCGGGACGATCAGACGGACGAGATCGACTCTCGGCCGCAGGAACACCACCTCGAGAATGTAAAAAAAGTAAAGCGAAGGCGGAGCCAGGCCCCTACGTGCGCGAACGATGCGACAGCAATCGATCGCGGGCCGACGCGGAAGTGGCCATGTCGACCGCCGTCCACGCCATCGCGATCGCGCCGTCGACGAGTGCCGCGTCGGCCACTGGGCCAAGACAGCGATCGGCGAACGCGGGCTGATGGTTCACGACAGGAAAGCAGCCGAGACCGATCATGGGATGGATCGACGGGATGACGCGAGAGACGTTGCCCATGTCGGTCGACGCCGCCGCGCGGTCGACGGCGGGTCCCGAGTCGACGAATGTGCGACCGAGTGCCGCCGCGTTCGCGCGATAGTACGCCGCCATCTCGCGATCGTGCACGACCTCGGCGTACGGACGATCCCCGCCGTCCACGCGAAGCGTCGCCCCTGTCGCGAGCGCGCCGGCATCGAAGCATCGCATCACGCGCGCGCGCAGGGCATCGAGTCCTTCGAGCGAGTGCGATCGGATCGTGTAGCGCGCTGACGCGAGCGCCGGCACGATGTTGGGCATGTCGCCGCCGTGCGTGACGATCCCATGGACGCGATCGCCGGCGGGCAGGTGCTGGCGGAGAAGGCCGATGGCGACCTGCGCCACGGTGAGCGCGTCGGCGGCGTTGATCGCGAGTTCGGGAAACGCGGCGGCGTGCGCGGCGCGACCCTCGTAGTGGACGTCGAACGTCGCCGCGGCGATGAGCGGCGGCAGCAGCACGTCGAACGGACCGGGGTGCACCATCATCGCGGCGTGGACCCCGTCGAACGCCCCGCGCTCCAGCATGAGGTCCTTACCGCCGGCGTTGCCCACTTCCTCCGCGGGCGTGCCGAGCACGCGCACCCGGATGTCGAGGTCGGCGGCCACTGACGCGAGACCGATGCCGGCACCCACACCCATCGTCGCGATCAGGTTGTGTCCGCACGCGTGACCGATGCCGGGCAGCGCGTCGTATTCGGCGCACACGCCGATCGTGAGCGTGCCGGTGCCGCTGTCGGCGATGAAGGCCGTGGGCAGATCGCACACGCCCGCAGACACGGCGAACCCCGACTGCACGAGCGCGTCGGCGACCCATCGCGATGCCTGGTACTCCGCGTAGCCGAGTTCGGGCGTCGCATGAATCCGCCCGCTCAGCGCGATCAGTCGCGTCGCGTCAGCCCTGATCGCCGTCGCCGCACGTGCCTTCAGTTGCGTCACGTCCATGGAATTGCAGTGCAGTGTCCCACGACCACGTCGTCGAGTGGGCCCGTCACGGCGACGGCGGCCACGTGGTGCGAGCCGATGTCGATCGTTCGGCACGCCAGCCTGCGCCGCGCGGCACGGCGTGCGGCGGCGCTGGTCATCAGGCCATCGCCAGTGGCCTTCGCGACGGCTTCCAGGCGCACCCAGGCGACGAGCGCGGCTCGTTCGCGGGCACTGCCTGTCAGCGTGTCGAGCGCACTCCGCTCGTCATCGTCCAGTTCCGCATCGATCACCGACGCGGCACGGCCTGCCGCGTCCCACGGTTCGACATCCACGCCAACGGCCTGTTCGACGGCGACGGCCACGACCAGCATGCCCGTCGTGTGCGCCACGCTCGCCTGCCATGGAAGTCCCGGGAACAGCGGCTTCCCGTACTCGCCGGACGTGAGTGACAGATCGCGCGGTGCGATGCCCGCGTATGCCGACACGACCCGCCGGAGCGCCGCGCGACCCTCCGGCCGGTCATGCCCGTGCAGGCTCATGCACCACAGGTGCGGCCGGCCGGCGACGAGCGGAGGCAGGCCAGACTCGCGAGACATGCCGCCCACTCTATCGCGCGCCCCGCAGACACGTCCCGGCCCCGGGTATCACCGAGCGTGGGGCAATGGCGACTTGACAGGTCGGCGTTGAGCGCGGTAGATTTCGACCGCAATCTTGAGACAATTCTCAAGATGTCCGGAGCCCGCCCCGCGCCGCCCCAGAAACCCATGAATCCGGCCACCCTCTCTTCGAGCGATGCCCTGACAGGCATCGTCGACGTCTACGACGCCGTTGTCAGGCGACGCCTGTGGCTGCTGGCCGGCTTGACGAGCATGCTCGTCGCCGCTTTTGCGCTCGATCTCTCCGTCGGTCCATCGCGCCTGCCGCTGGCCGACGTGATCAGGACGCTGCTCGGGTGGAGCACCGATCAGGTGCAGACGGTCATCCTGCACGAAGTCAGGCTTCCGCAAGCCCTCACGGCCGTGCTCGTCGGCGCGGCGCTCGCGCTGGCCGGCACCGAGATGCAGACCACGTTGAACAATCCGCTCGCGTCGCCGTTCACGCTCGGCATGTCGTCGGCGGCGATCTTCGGCGCGGCGCTCGCGATCGTCCTCGGCCTCTCGCTGCCCGGCATCCCGCCGCAGTGGATCGTGTCGGCCAACGCGTTCCTCTTCGCAATCGGGTCGGTGTTCATCCTCCGCGGCGCCGCGCGTCGTCAACAGGCAGGCTCGGACACGCTCGTCCTCCTCGGCATTGCCCTCTTCTTCACGTTCAACGCGCTCGTCGCGATCCTCCAGTTCGTGGCCAGCGAGCAGGCGCTCCAGCAACTCGTGTTCTGGACGATGGGGAGCCTCGCGCGATCGTCGTGGCCCGAGGTACGCGTGCTGGCGCTGGTGGTGGTGCTCGTCACGCCGTTCACCCTGCGCGCCTCGTGGCAGCTCACCGCCCTGCGGCTCGGTGAGGAACGCGCGCGCAGCTTCGCGATCGACGTGCGGCGCCTGCGCATGCGTTCGCTGCTGCGCATCAGCATCCTCACCGCGACTGCCGTCTCGTTTGTCGGCACCATCGCGTTCATCGGTCTTGTCGGGCCGCACATCGGCCGCATGCTGATCGGCGGAGAGGACCATCGCTTCCTCATTCCCGCCAGTGCGTTGAGCGGTGCGCTCCTCCTGTCGCTCGCGTCGGTGATCAGCAAGGTCCTCATTCCCGGCGTAATCGTGCCCATCGGGCTCGTCACGGCGCTCATCGGCGTGCCGTTCTTCGTCTGGCTCGTCTGGCGTCGCGGAGCTGTCGCATGACGGCCGACCAGGCGTTGCGCGTCGAGCGCCTCAGCGCCGGATACGGCAACAGGCGCGTGCTGCGGGGCGTCACGCTGCCGGCGTGCGATCGCGGCACCGTGACGGCCCTCGTCGGTCCCAACGGCGCCGGCAAGTCCACGCTCCTGCGCACGCTGGCGCGCCTGCTGCCCGCCGACGGCACCGTGCGCCTCGCGGGCGTGGATCTGCTGCACGCGAGCATCGCCGAGCACGCGGAATCGGTGGCCTTCATGCCACAGGCGATTCCACAGGGCGTGCACCTCACCGTCTTCGAGGCCGTGCTCAGCGCGATGAACGCCGCGACGCCAGAATCGTGGCTGCGTACGTCGCGCGAGAGCCGCGACCGCGTGGTGACGCTGCTCGAACGTGTCGACATGGCGCGCTACGCGCACCGCCCGCTCGACGAGCTGTCTGGTGGCGAGCGGCAACTGGCGAGCCTGGCGCAGGCACTCGTGCGCGATCCGCGCGTGCTGCTGCTCGACGAGCCGACGAGCGCGCTGGACCTTGGACACCAGGTATCGGTGATGTCCCTCATCCGCGACCTGGCGGCCGAAGGACGCATCGTGATCGTGGTGGTTCACGACCTCAATCTCGCGGTGCGATGGGCCGATCGCGTCGTGGTGCTGGACCAAGGACAGGTGGCGGCGACAGGGACACCAGACGCCGCGCTCACGCCTGATGTCCTTGCGCGGATCTACGGCGTGCAGGCGCGCGTCGAGCGCTGTTCGCAGGGGCGCGCGCACGTGCTCGTCGACGGCCTGCTCGACAGGCCGGCGCGAATCGAGGAAGAGCCATGGGCAGCAGCCCGTTAGGCCTCGACGGCGTCCTCGATCGCCGGCTCGTCGACGCGTCAGGTCGCGAGCACCGCGTGCTCGTGGCGGGGCCGAGCGCGCCGCCGCCCGATTCGGGCTATCCCCTCGTGGTGCTGCTCGATGCGCAGCACGGGTTCGGCACGATCGTCGAAGGCATACGGCTGCGTGCACGGCGTCCCGACGCGACGGGCGTTGGCCCTGCCATTGTCGTGGGCCTGAATCCCATCGTCGAGAATGCCGATCGGCACGCACGACGCGTGTTCGACTACACGCCGTGGCCGGGGCCTGACGCGGATCCGCATGCCGTCGATCTCGCGTCGGGCGGTGCGGCTGCGTTCCTGCGGTTCCTCGAGGGGCAGGTGCTGCCGCCCGTCGAGGCGCAGTATCCGATCGATGCCTCGCATCGCGTGCTGATCGGACATTCGCTCGCGGGACTGTTCACGTTGTGGGCGCTGTCGGTCGGTGCGCCGTTCACGGCCTACGTGTCAGTGAGCCCGTCGCTCTGGTGGAACGCCACCGCGTTGCGCGACGTGCTCACGCGTCGCGTGGCGAACGATGCCGACATCCGTCGCGTGATGCTCACCGTTGGCGAATACGAACAGCGGCGCGCGCCCTGGCAACCGGCCGCGGGCATCACCGACGACGCGCTGCGGCGCCGAATCGATCGCCGCATGGTCGAACACGCGTTCGAGACCGCGTCGATCGTCACGGCGGCCGGGCACGTCGTCGATTACCACGTCTTCGAGGGCGAGGATCACGCCTCAGTGCTCGCGCTCACGCTGGCTCGCGCGCTGCGGTTCACGCTGCCGCCGGCCTGTCGCATGGCGGCAACACCGTGGTCGCCCATCGGCGATCGCACGCTCGTCTCACGGAGTTCGGAAGGGTCATGACGCGTTTGATCGTGTGTGTTCGTCAGGCGCTGGTCGCAGCGCTCGTACTGGTGGTTGGCTGCGCGGTCGTCGAGGCGCAGCCGGCGCGGACGGTGCAGGATCTGCGCGGCCGGTCGGTGACGCTGAAGCGCCCCGCCACGCGTCTGCTGATCGACGACGGGCGGTACATGCTCGCGCTCGCGCTGATGCACCAGAACCCGGGCTCGATCGTCGCGGCGTGGCCGCACGACACGAACCGGTTGGGCGCGTCGGCGTACAAGCAGCTGCTGTCGCGGCAGCCGTCGCTCGGCACGCTCCCTCGGGTGGCGAGCTCTGCCGGCACGTTCTCGCTCGAAGGCGCGCTCGCCGCGCGGCCGGACGTCGCGCTGTTCACGCTCGGACACGGGCCGACTGACGCGCAGGTGAAGCAGCTCGAGTCTGCTGGCATCGTCGTCGTGTTCATCGACTTCTTCACGCAACCGGCGGCCAACCTCGAGCGCAGCCTGCTGGTGCTGGGCACCGTCGTCGGACGCGAGACGCAGGCGCAGGCGTTCGTGGCGTATCGCCGCGAGCACGTCGCGCGCATCAGGGATCGCGTAGCCGCGTCGAAGGCCCCGCGCCCGAAGGTCTTCGTCGAGGCGCACGCCGGGATGTCCGCCGAGTGCTGCAACTCGCTCGGCAAAGGCAACGTGGGCGACTACGTCACGCTCGTCGGCGGCCACAACATCGGTGGCGATGTGATCCCCGGTGCGTTCGGCCGGCTCAACGTCGAGTACGTGCTGGCGCAGAACCCTGCCGTCTACATTGCGACGGGTGGTCCGCACCTCGAGAAGACGGGTGGGCTCGTGGTCGGCCCTGGTTACTCGACCGAGCGCGCGCGCGCGTCGCTCGGCGCGATGACGCAACGGCCCGTGCTCTCGCAGCTCGGCGCCGTGAAGGCCGGACGCGTGTACGGACTGTCGCATCAGCTGCTCAACTCGCCGCTCGACCTCGTTGCCGTCGAGGCCCTCGCGGTGTGGATCCGTCCGGATCTGTTCAAGGACCTCGACCCGTCTGCCACGCTCGCCGAGATCAATCGCCGCTTCCTGGCGTTCCCGATCGAAGGTGAGCAATGGGTGGCGCTGCGCTGACAGCCCGCGCGCACATACCTCGTTCATCCTCTGGAGACTCACAATGACCGACAACGCCTCATCTTCTTCGCTGCGTGGCCGCCTGGTCCGCGCTTCGGCTGCCATGGCCATCACATCCATCGCGTTCACCGCCGCTGCGTCGGCGCAGGCTCCCGCGCGTCCGCCCGCCGCAGAGGCACCGGCCGTTGCGCCCCGTCCGCTCGTGAAGCCCGCCACGCCCTCCGTCGTGAAGACGTCGAAGGCTGGTGCCGGCGTGTACGAACTCGCCGCCAGCCCCAGCACCGGCATCGTCTACGTTGCGGCGGTGGGGAAGCGTGGCGAAGAAGGTGGCGCGAAGATCCTCGGCCTGGACGAGACGACGCTCGAGGTGAAGAAGACGATCGACGTCAGTGCCGCGCCGGCATTCGGTGTGGGCATCAACGACAAGACGCAGAAGCTGTACACGACCAACACGCGCAACGGCAACGTGTCGGCCATCGATCTGAAGACCGGTCAGACCGTTGCGACGATTGCGCTCGAAGGCTCGCCCAAGGCGCACGTGTTCCGCGCGCTGGTCGACGAGAGCAGGAATGTCGTCTACATCTCGGAGACGGCCGGCCGCGTGTGGGTGATCGACGGCGCGACGGACAAGCTGGTGGGGACGGTCGAAGGCGTGGGCAAGATGACGGTCGGCCTGGCACTCGACTCGGCGCGTAACCAGCTCTTCGCCGCCAACCTCGGATCGCAGGACGTGGCCGTGATCGACCTTGCGACAAAGACGGTGACCTCGCGCATCCCCGTCGAGGGTGGTCGTCCGACGCAGATGGCATACGACGCGAAGACGCGCCGCCTCTTCGTGTCCAACCAGCAGACGGGTGACGTTGCCGTGCTCGACGTGGCGGCGGGGAAGCAGATCAAGGCGATCCCGACCGGCGCCGGCGCGCTCGGCATCGGGTTCAGCCCGGCGAAGAACCGCGTCTACGTGGCCAACCGCATGGCGGGCACCGTCTCGATCATCGACGCCGCGACGCTCGAGGTGATCGAGGACGTCGAGGCGGGCACGCTGCCCAACACCGTGTCCATCGACACGAAGACCAACCGCGTGTTCGTCACCAACAAGGCCAAGGGCGCCCCGCGCGGCTCCACGGAACCGGCGCCCGAGGACGAGGGTGGCGACACGGTGACGCTCATCGTCCAGTGAGTCAGGCGTGAATCGAGCGATTGTCAGGCAGGTCTGGCCGGAGGCGTTCGCCCAACGGTACAGGACCGCGGGGTACTGGCGCGGCGAGACGTTCGGCGCATGGCTGCGCGAGCGGGCGCACGCGCACCCGGACCGCCTGGCGATCGTCGGCGGCGACACGCGGTGGACGTACGGTGAGTTCGACGCGCTCGTCGACCGGTACGCGTGCGGGTTCCTCGACAGGGGGATCGCGCCCGGCGATCGCGTGCTCGTGCAACTGCCGAACGTGGCGACGTTCTTCCCCGTCGTGTTCGGCATGTTCCGCGCCGGCATCCTGCCGGTCTTCTGTCTGCCGGCCCACCGCGAGACCGAGATGTCGCACTTCGCGCGCGTCGCCGAGGCGGTGGGCTACGTCGGCATCACGCGATGGGCAGGCTTCGAGTACGGACCGATGGTCGCCGCCGTGCAGGCCAACGCGCCGGCATTGACGCATGTGCTGTGGGATGGCGTCGACGTTCCTGAAGGAGCGTCGCTCGCCGACCTCGCGCAGACGCCGCCGCAGACGCTGCCCGAACGAGACCCGTCGGAAGCCGCGTTCCTGCAGTTGTCGGGCGGCAGCACCGGGTTGTCGAAGCTGATTCCCCGCACGCACGACGACTACATCTACTCGCTGCGCCGGAGCGTGGCGATCTGCGAGCTCGACGCATCGACGATCTACCTTGCCGCCCTGCCGGCGGCGCACAACTTCACCATGAGCTCGCCCGGTACGTTCGGCACGCTGTATGCCGGGGGACGCGTGGTGCTCAGTCCGTCGCCGAGCCCCGACGAGGCATTCGCGCTGATCGAGCGCGAACGCGTGACGATCACCGCCGTCGTCCCGCCACTGGCGCTCGTGTGGCTCGATGCCGTGCCCACGAGCACGCGGGATCTCTCGAGCCTGCGCGTGCTGCAGATCGGTGGCGCGAAGCTGATTCCCGAAGTAGCGCGACGTGTCGAGCCGACGCTGGGCTGCACGCTGCAACAGGTGTTCGGCATGGCCGAAGGCCTGGTCAACTACACGGAACTCGACGCCCCCGAACACATCAAGGTCCACACGCAGGGGCGGCCGATGTCGCCCGACGATGAAGTACGCGTCGTGGACGATGATGGTGCGCCGGCCGCGATGGGGACGCCTGGGCACCTGCTCACGCGTGGACCGTACACCATTCGCGCGTACCACAACGATCCCGCTGCCAACGCACGGTCGTTCACCGATGACGGGTTCTATCGCACGGGCGACATCGTCTCGCGCGACCAACAGGGCTACCTGACGGTGCTGGGCCGCGCGACCGACCACATCAACCGCGGCGGCGAGAAGGTGTCCGCCGAGGAGATCGAGGATCACCTGCTCGCGCACCCGCAGGTGCACGACGCCGCCGTGGTCGCGGTACCAGACCCGTTTCTCGGCGAGCGCAGTTGCGCGTTCGTCATCGCCCGCGAACCTCGTCCCACGGCTCCTCAGATCAAGGCGTGGATGCGCACGCGCGGCGTCGCGGCCTTCAAGGTCCCCGACCAGGTGGTGTTCGTGGATGCGTTTCCCGCCACGGGTGTCGGCAAGACCAGCCGCAAGGACCTCCGCGCCGCGCTGCGCGCCGGAACGACCACTTCCTGACTCATGGCCCTGCCGAGCATCACGTCATATCCGCTGCCCACGCAGCACGATCTGCCACCGTCGCGTGTGTCCTGGCGCCTGCGGCCGGACTCGGCGGCGCTTCTCGTCCACGACATGCAGGGCTACTTCGTGCGCGCGTTCCCAGCGGATGCCGCGCCGATGCCCGGCGTGATCGCCAACATCGCGGCGCTCATCGCGCGCTGCGACGGGCTGGGGATACCTGTCTTCTACACGGCACAACCAGGCAGGCAGGACCCGCTCGAACGCGGCCTCCAGCAGGACTTCTGGGGACCGGGGATGTCGTCGGCGCCGGAGGACCAGCACGTGATCGCGGCGCTCGCCCCGCGGCCGGCCGACACGGTGCTGACCAAGTGGCGGTACAGCGCCTTCCAGCGCAGCGACTTCGAGCAGCGCCTGCGTGCGCGCGGCCGATCGCAGCTGATGATCGCCGGCGTGTTCGCGCACATCGGCTGCCTGATCACCGCGGCTGACGCGTTCATGCGCGAGGTGCAGCCGTTCTTGGTCGCCGATGCCGTGGCAGACTTCTCGCGTGCGCATCACGACCGTGCGCTGGTGCAGGTGGCGGCGTGCAGCGGCGTGGTGCTGTCGACCGCGCAGACACTCGCCGTACTCCATGACTCGACCGCCGCGGCGCGCTGACGCGCGCGGCGTGGTTCGACTTCCTTCCGAGTGATACCGATGGCTCCCTCCTCCCTGCAGGGCATGCTCGACGATGTGGCGCAGTTGCTCGACGTTCCCGCCGACGAGATCGACGTGGACGACAACCTCGTCGATCACGGTCTCGATTCCATTCGCCTGATGCAGCTGGCACAGCGTTGGCAGGACGCCGGGCTACCCGTGAGCTTCCCCGTGCTTGCCGAGCGTCCGCAGATCTCGCACTGGTGGACGTTGGCGTCGGCGGGTTCATCGTCGTCATGACCGACGACACCACGCGCGAAGGCACGACGGAGACGACGGTGTCGGTGCGGCAGGAGGCGCGTCCGCTCACGCAGGCGCAGGCCGGCCTGTGGTACGCGCAGCGCCTCGATCCGCGCAACCCCGTCTTCAACACGGCGCAGTACGTCGAGATTCGCGGACCGTTCGACGTTGTCGCCTTCGCCGACGCGGTCGGGCGTGCCATGGCGGAGGCCGACGCGCTTGCCGTTCGCATCATCGACGAGGACGGGCAGCCGCGGCAGATCGTGGACGCGTCTCGCATCGCGTCGCTGGAGGTGGTCCATCTGCCTGGCGCGAGCGTCGACGCCGCGCAAGCGGCGATGAACGAGGACCTGCGCACACCGCTCGATCCGGCAGTCGACCGTCTTGCGCGCCAGCAGTTGTTCGTGCTCGGCAACAAACACCACGTCTGGTATCAGCGCGTTCACCACGTGGTCATCGATGGCTATGGCACGGCGCTGCTGACGGCCCGGATTTGTGACCTGTATACGGCAGCCATCAATGGCACGGCACCGACGACACCCGCGTTCGCGCCGCTCGATCCGGTGATCGATGCCGACGTGGCGTACCAGGCGTCGACGAAGCGCGAGACGGATCGCGCGTTCTGGATGGAGCGGTTGCGCGATGCGCCGCCGGCAGCGGGACTCGGCAGGAAGGTCGACGTCACGGCGCACGACTACAGGCGTGCGGCCATCGATCTCGAGGTCAGCGCCGGTGACGCACTCGGGCGCATCGCGAACGAGACAGGCATGCAGTGGCCCGACGTGCTCGCGGCGTTGTCTGCGGCGTACGTCGCCCGACATGGCGGCGTGGCCGATGTGACTGTCGGCGTTGCGGCGATGGAACGCCTGGGCACTGTTGCGGCGCGCGTGCCGGCGATGGCCATGAACATCGTGCCGCTTCGTGTGCTGGTGGACGAGGACCGGCCCATCGTCGAATGGCTGCGCGCGCTTGCGCCTGACGTGCGTCGCATGCGGCGGCACGGGCGCTATCGCGGCGAGCACCTGCGGCGGGATCTGGGGCTGGTCGGCGCCGATCGGCGCACGTATGGCGTGCTGGTGAACATCCTGCCGTTCGACGCGCCGGCACCGCTGGCCGGCGCCGAGACGACGGTGCACGTCCTCGCGACGGGCCCGGTCGATGACATCACGATCAACCTGCGTGCCGATGCATCGCTCACGCGCGTGCGAGCGGAGCTCGACGGAAACCCGCGCATCTACTCGCAATCCGAACTTGACGCACACGCGGAGCGGCTCGCGACGTTCCTCGCTCGTGCACTCCGTGCGGAACGCCTTGCAACGGTTCCGACCGTCACCGACGCGGAACGCGATCGTGTGCTCGTCGCTTTCAACGACACGCAGCACGAGGTCGAGGTCACCACGCTCGATCGCCTCATCAGCGAGAGTTGTGGCACGTTCGCCGGACGGGACGCGCTCGTGTTCGGTGAGCAGACGCTGACGTATGCCGGGCTGGCCGCAGACGTCGACGGCATGGCCGCGGGTCTGCGTGCGAAAGGCGTCGGCCGCGGCGACATCGTCGGCATCGCGCTGGAGCGGTCGCTGGATCTGATCCCGGTCATCTACGCGACGATTCGCGCGGGCGCGGCGTACCTGCCGCTCGACATGGCACAGCCCGTCGCGCGCCTGCAACGCCTGATCGACATCGCCGGGCCCAAGCTCATCGTCTCGACCGACGCGCTCGCGGAGCGTCTGCCGCCCGGCGCGCCGTACGTGACCGCCGCCGAGTTGCGAGATCGGGCGACCACAAGGGTCGCCCCTGCATCAGCATCCGACGCCGGTGGCCGCCCGCAACCGGGCGATGCGGCGTACGTGATCTTCACGTCGGGTTCCACCGGCGAGCCCAAGGGTGTTGTCGTGGAGCATGCGGCGATCGTCAACCGCCTGCTGTGGATGCGTGAGCACTACCAGGTCGGCCCTGATGACGTGCTCGTGCAGAAGACGCCAACGACATTCGACGTGTCGGTGTGGGAGCTGTTCCTGGCTGCGCTGGCAGGTGCGACGCTCGTTGTCGCGGAGCCAGACGCGCATCGCGATCCTCGGGCGATGGCGCGCCTGTTTCGCGAGCGTGGCGTGACGATGGCGCACTTTGTGCCGTCGATGCTGGCCGAAGTGCTCGATGAGCCGAGTCTCGGGACGGGCGCGCTTCGCGCGGTGATCTGCAGCGGAGAAGCGCTGTCGGCGCCGTTGCGCGATCGCTTCCACGCGCGCCTCGACGCCCAGTTGCACAACCTGTACGGGCCGACGGAGGCGGCCGTTGACGTCAGCTACTGGCCGGCGTCGCGCGAGGATCGCTCGAACCCCGTGCCCATCGGCTGGCCCGTCTGGAACACGTCGCTCTTCATCGTCGACGACAGGCAGCGGCCCGTCCCGGTTGGCGTCGCGGGCCACCTGCTGCTCGGCGGCGTGCAGCTCGCGCGCGGCTATCTCGGTCGCCCGGATCTGACTGCGGACCGCTTCGTGCCGAACCCGTTCGGCGAGGAGGGCAGCCGCGTGTACCGCTCGGGCGACCTCGCGCGCTGGCGCGAAGATGGCGCCGTCGAGTACCTCGGCCGCTCGGACTTCCAGGTGAAGATCCGCGGGCAGCGCATCGAGCTCGGCGAGATCGAGGCCGCGATCGTGAGCAGCGGTCTCTCGGTGCGCGCCGTGGTCGTTGCGCGCGAAGCACGCGGTGCGACGACGCTCGTCGCATACGTGCAGCCGTCGGATCCACAGCAGGCGTTCGACGCGGGCGTGTGGCGGCAGGCAGTGGCGGCGCGCGTGCCCGAGGCGATGGTGCCGTCGGCGTTCGTGCCGGTGACCGAGTGGCCTGTCACCGCCAACGGCAAGCTCGATCTGCGCAAGCTGCCGGAGCCGTCAGGGCCGGCGATCGCGGGACCACGGCCGTCGACAGTGAGTGAGCGGCTCGTCGCCCGGTGCTTCGCCGATGTCCTGAAGCTTGACATCGAGGCGGTGAGTGCCGACGCGGACTTCTTCACGCTCGGCGGACACTCGTTGCTCGCCGCACAGGCGGTGCGTCGCCTGCGCGAGGCGACGAGCGACGAAACGCTCGAATTGAGCGTGCTGTTCCTCAACCCGACGGTGACGGCGCTGGCCTCGCATCTCGACGCGTCGCGCGAGGTGGCGGCAGGCTTCTCGCAGACAGATACGGCACCACTCGTGCGTCTCAGTGACGGCAGACAGGATCGCCAGGCGCTGTTCTGCATCCATCCGGCCGGCGGCTTGTCGTGGTGCTACCTGACGCTCGCGCGCCTGCTCGGCGGCGAGCGTGCGGTGTTCGGCATCCAGGCGCGTGGCCTCGGAGACACGCCGCTGGCCGAGTCGCTCGACGCGTTGGCAGACGACTACGTGGCGCAGGTGCGCGCGATACAGCCCCACGGTCCGTATCATCTGCTCGGCTGGTCGATCGGCGGCATCATCGCTCACGCCATGGCTGTCCGGCTGGAAGCGCTGGGAGAGACGGTGGGCGTGCTCGCGATGCTCGATTCGTATCCGAGCGATCGGTGGCGTACCGGTAACGACGCCACCGAAGCGATGGCATTGCGCGCATTGCTCCTGATGGCCGGAGAGCATGCCGCCGAGGGCGACGGGCTCACGCGCGCGGACGTGATCGCCCGGTTGCGTGAGAGCGGACACCCGCTCGGCCTGCTGTCGGACGCGTCGCTGTCTGGCGTGCTGCGCGTGGTGCAGCACAACAACAGGCTGGTGCGGCGGCACGAGCACGCGCCGGTGCGTGCGAGACTGATGCATTTCATGGCCGATCGTGAGCACGTGGGCCATTCGACGAGCCCTGACGAATGGGCGCCGTACGTCGGCGGCGTGGACGTCCATCACGTCGACGCGCTGCACGCGCACATGACCGCGCCGGATCAGGCCCGTCTCGTGGCAGGCGTGCTCGCGCGGGCACTCGAGTCGTAGGGAGCAGCGGAGCGATGGCCGAAGACTTCGAAGGGCGGATCGCCGTGGTGTCTGGCGGCGCGAGCGGCATCGGGCAGGCCGTGGCGCGCGCGCTGTTGCGCGAGGGTGCGCGCGTGGCGATCTTCGACATCGATCCTTCAGGGGCTGGCGATCTCGCGCCGGCCGATCGCGTACACGCCGACGCGTTGGACATCAGTGATACCGCCGCTGTCGATCGCGCCGTCGATCGCGTGGAGCGCGAGTGGGGTTCCATCGATCTCGTCGTCAGCGTGGCGGGCGTGCTGCACGTCGGTCCGGTGGTGGAGATGACGTCGGCGGAGTGGCGTCGCGTGCTGGACGTCAACGCGACGGGCGTGTTCAACCTGCTGCAGGCCGCGGCCCGGCGCATGCGCCCGCGCCGGCGTGGCGCGATCGTCACGGTGAGCTCGAATGCAGCGGGCATTCCGCGTCACGGCATGGCCGCCTATGCCGCGTCGAAGGCCGCGGCGTCGATGTTCACCAAGTGTCTCGGGCTCGAACTGGCCGATGCCGGCATCCGCTGCAACGTCGTCTCGCCGGGGTCCACGCGCACGCCGATGCAGATGGCGATGTGGGAGCGCGGCACCACCGAGCTGGACGTGATTCGCGGCTCACTCGAAGGGTTTCGCACCGGTATCCCGCTCGGCCGCATCGCCGAACCATCGCAGGTCGCCGACGCCGTGCTCTACCTCCTGTCCGAACGCGCCTCTCACGTGACAATGGCCGACCTCTACGTCGACGGCGGCGCCACGCTGAGAGGGTGAGAGGAGCCTGCGGGTCACGGCCAGGGCTCGTGACGGCAGACACACGGACCTTGCAGGTTCCGCCTGTTTGCGATATTTATTTTGAGTGGTCAAAAAGAAAAGTTCTCGATATGGAACTCGGTGGTTGTTCCTGTTGGGACGCTTCTGCCCCGTTGCCCTCTGTCTCATGCCTGGCGGCCATGCCGCTGTGGCGCAGCCCCGACTGGCTGGCGACGCGTGTCCGGTCCAGGGACGCGTGGTCGATTCGACCGGCCTCCCGGTCCCGGGAACGACAGTGCTGGCCACTCCTGGCGGGATGACCGTTGCTGACGAAGGAGGGCGGTTCTGCCTGACGGGGCTGCCACCGGGCGGTCACGTGGTGGTCACCGTGTCGCTCGCGGGGTTCAGGTCCGACACGCGAACCGTGGACCTGCCCGCGTCAGGCGTGCTGCCGCCGCTCGACGTCGTGCTGGAACCCGCGGGCTTCCGCGACGACGTGGTGGTGACGTCCACGCGGACGAGTCGTCGCCTTCAGGACACGCCGGTGCGCACGGAAGTGGTCGACACGGCGCTGATGCGCGCGATTGGTGCACGCACGCTTGCCGATGCCGTCGAGTACACGACCGGTGTGCGTGTGGAGTCCAACTGCCAGAACTGCAACTTCTCGCAAATCCGTCTGCTCGGTCTCGAAGGGCCGTACACGCAGATCCTGATGGACGGTCAGCCCGTGGTGTCGTCGCTCGCGCAGGTCTACGGGATCGAGCACATCCCGCAGCGCCTGATCGATCGCATCGAGATCGTGAAGGGCGGCGGCTCGGCGCTCTACGGATCCGGCGCAGTGGGCGGCGTGGTCAACGTAATCACCCGCGAGCCGTCGCGCCGGGGCGGCCTCTTCGAGTCGCGCGTCGACGTGTCGCGCGGCCTGCCGAACTACTCCAACAGCGGTTCGTTCGACTGGGTGGCCGGCGACCAGCGGTCCAACGGCATGGTGTTCTTCCAGGTGGACGATGTGAAGCCGCTCGACGTCTCCGGCGACGGCTACACCGAGGTGTCGCGGCGCGCGTTGCGTACCGGCGGCGGCCGCGCGAGCCACTACATGCTGAACGGCCGCGGCAAGTTGAGCGGTGAGGTCACCGTGCTGAGCGAGGATCGCCGCGGTGGTGACCTGCTGCGCCTGCCGCCGGACCAGGCCACCATCGCGGAGTGGGTCGACACGCGTCGGATCGGCGTGAGCACGACGTGGTTCCACAGCATCAATCCGTCAATCGACTATCGCGTCACGCTCGCGGTCGCCGACACGCATCGCGACAGCTACTACGGCACGGGCCGCGATCCCGATGCGTACGGCGTGACCGACAACGTGCTGGTCGTTGGCGACTCGCAGGTGAACCAGTACATCGGGCGGCACACGCTCACGTGGGGAGGCCAGGCCACATGGGAGGATCTGCGCGACGTCCAGCCTGCCTACGATCGGCTCACCGACGCGATCTATCGCAATGTGGGCGTGTACGCGCAGGATGCCTGGGCGTTCGCTTCAGGTTGGGAACTCGTGTACGGCGTGCGCGCCGACAGGCACTCCGCAGTGGATCGCATCATCGCGTCGCCGCGGATGGCGTTGAAGATCTCGCCGTCGGACGTGTTGAACATCCGCGCGTCGGTCGCGCGTGGCTTCCGCGCGCCGCAGGCGTTCGACGAGGATCTGCACCTCAGCTCGGTCGGCGGTGAAGTCCGCTTCATTCGCCTCGATTCGAATCTGCGCGAAGAGCGGTCGACCAACTACATGCTGGGCGCCGAGTGGCGGCCCCAGGCCGGCCGCGGGCAGGCGCTCTTCGAGCTCAATGGCTTCTATACGGGCATGAGCGACATGTTCTTCAACCGCGAAGACGACGATCCGCGCACCAACGCGTTCGAGTTCCTCAAGGTGAACAAGGGCGACGCGCGCGTCCATGGCATGGAGGTCAATGCCGGATGGGGGATCGGTGACGAGCTCGTGCTGCAGGGTGGGCTCGTGTTCCAGCGCGCACGTCACGACCAACCAGAGCCCAACTTCGGCAGCCTCGACTTCGTCAGGACGCCGCGCCGCTACGGCAACCTGACGATGACGTGGACCAACCACAGGCTGGGCACGCTCTTCGCGGGGCTGCGCTATACAGGTCCGATGACGGTGCCGCACTACGCCGGCTTCATCGCGGAGGATACGTTGACGAACACTCCGAGCTTCGTCACGTTCGACGCGAGCGTCGCGTACCCGGTGTTCGCGTCCGGCGGGAGAAAGCTGACGCTTACGTTCGCCGGACGCAACCTGACCAACGCCTATCAGCGCGACGTCGATCAGGGTCCGCTGCGCGACAGCGACTACGTGTACGGTCCGCGCTTCCCGCGTGCGGTGAGCGTGGGCCTGAGGGTGGAGTTCTGAGAGGGCCGGCAACCGGCAACGGGCAACCGGCAACCGGTAGGGCGCAGGGCGGGTCTCGCGGCATTCTCGTGTGCGTGCTTTTGTGGCTGACCATGCCGGCGCGTGTGGTGGCACAGGAGGATCCGCAGGTGCACCTGGCGCGGCTGACGCAGGCGTTCGCGCGCCTCGACGTCGTCGACATGGATGGCCGGCGATGGACGGCGGCCGACCTCCGCGGGCGCGTCGTGGTGGTGGACTTCTGGGCCACGTGGTGCGCGCCGTGCTGGACGGAGATCCCGTGGCTGCGACGCATCCACGAGCGGTACGGCGATGGCCGCGTGCGGGTGATCGGCGTCAGCCTCGACACGACGGAGCGCCGGACGCTCGTGGCCTGGATGAACCAGCGACGCGTGGACTGGCCGCAGATGTGGGACGCGCGCGGCTATGACGGTGACCTCGCGCGCCGGTTCGGCGTCGACACGCTCCCGCGCTCCCTCCTCATCGCGCCAGACGGCCGCGTCGTCGCCACCGACCTCCGCAGCGACAGGCTGCTGACGGCTGTCGAGACGCTGCTCGAGAAGTGACGTGCGTCTCCTGACGTCCTACTCTGGTATGACCATCGCGAAACGGGCAGGCAGGACGGTCAAGGTCAGTGTGTCTCTCGACGTGGACGACCTCGTCTTGCTGCGCCGGCACGCGCGTGAGTCGCATGGGGGCAACCTCTCGGCACGCATGCCAGCGCGATCCGATGCCGTCGGCGTCAGTCCACGCGGAGCATCGTCTTGATGGCGCGGCGTTGGTCCATGGCCTTGTAGCCGTCGGCCACCTCGGCGAGGGGCAGCACCAGGTCGAACACCTTGCCCGGCTGGATCGCGCCAGCGAGCACGCGATCCATCAGGTCGGGGAGGAAGCGGCGCACCGGCGCAGGGCCTCCCAGCATGCGCTGCTGCTTGAAGAACAGTTGCTGGCCGTCGAGGTTCACGCCGTGCGGTACGCCGACGTAGCCGATCGTTCCGCCGGGGCGGCACACGCCCATGGCCTGCTCCATCGACTCGGCCATGCCCACGCATTCGAGCACCGATTCGGCGCCGACGCCGTCAGTCAGTTCCAGGATCCGGGCGACGCCTTCATCGCCGCGCTCGGCCACGATGTCGGTGGCACCGAACTCGCGCGCCAGTCGCTGGCGCGGGGCGTGACGGCTCATCGCGATGACGCGCTCGGCCCCCATCTGGCTGGCGGCGAGCACGCCCATCAGCCCCACCGCGCCGTCACCGACGACCACGACGGTTCCACCCTCGCGCACCTGGGCCGCATCCGCGGCGTACCAGCCTGTGCCGAGCACGTCGGACACCGCCAGCATGTGCGGAATCATGTCGGCATCTGGCATGTCGGCTGTGGCGACGAGCGTACCGTCGGCCAGCGGCACGCGTGCGAACGGGGCCTGCGCGCCTGTCATGAACTCACGCTGTACGCACGACGACTGGAAACCGAAATTGCAGTGTGGGCAGGTGTTGTCGGACAGGCAGAACGAGCCGACCACGAACTGGCCCGGCTTCACCGTCTTCACCTCCGACCCGACCTCGACCACCACGCCGCAGTACTCGTGACCCATGTGCGCCGGGCCGTCCTGCGCAGACAAGCCACGATACGGCCACAGGTCGGAACCGCAGATGCAGGTGGCGGACAACGTGATGATGGCGTCAGTCGGCTTCTCGATCCTCGGATCGGGGACCTGCTCGTAGCGGACGTCGCCGGGCGCGTGCATGACGGTTGCGTACATGGGGGCGCTACTCCTGTGTGGGGGATTGGTGACGCCCATGGCGGTCATCAGCGCGATGCGCACCTGGCGCCCGGCCAGTGCCGCCAGCACGTTGCGCACGATTCCTCGACGACGTAGCAGCCGATGCTCCCGCTGGCGCCCACGCACACACGGTCAGTTTCGTTGGACTCATGTCAGGCTCCTTTGCCGCGCCACGGCCGCGGCATGTTCAGCGTGGTGCGGCATCCAGCACCTTCGCCAGCGCCTCGCGCGCACGCCGGCCGTTATCGGCGCCGCCACGCTCGTCGAGCACCCGCACGGCCTGCTGCATCTGCGTGACCGTCAAGCCTACGTTCAAGCTGATGCGCAGATGCGATTGCAGTTGCGATTCCGCACCGGGCAGGGCCGACAGGAAGCCCACGGTGGCCAACTCGCGGTTCTGCCAATCGAGGTTGTCGCGCGCGAAGATATCGCCGAACAAGTGGGACTTGAGGTACTCGTCGATGGCGGGGGCGAACTCGAAGACCGGCCCTGTGACCGGCCCACCGACCAGCCTGGTCTGGTTGGCCGTGCCGGCGGCCAGCAGTGCGTCTCCCTTGGGGATGGCAGTGCTGGGCCCACGCCCCGGTGCATCCGCGACGCCGCGCTGCGCGCGTGCATCGAGGACCTGCATCAGCGCCGTGAGCGCGTTGAGGCTGCGCGGGAACCCGGCATAGGCGTAGAGCTGTATCAGGATCTCCCTGCAGTCGCTGACGCTCAGGCCGGCATCGAGTCCCTGGTGCAATGCCGTGTTCAGCCGGTCGATGTCGCCTGCCGCCGCGAACGCCGCGATGGGCAGGATCGCCTGCTGGCGCGCGGCGAGGGTGTCGGTAGCCGGGGACGGGCGTTGTGTCGTCATGGTTCGTGACTCCTGTGCCGGAGACGTGCCTGCCAGGGCACTGCCGGAGGTCACCAGGACGCCCGACGCCAGTGCGAATGCGACGAGGCGGCGTTCAGTGGTGTGCATTGCTCACCCCAGGTCCGCCAGCGCGTCGCAGGGTGTGGCCAGGTCCTTCAACGCGGTACGACGGTTCACGGTGCGAGTCTCCGTATCTCGGGCCCTCGCAGGCCTCGACCAGACGCGAGCGTAGCGTGCTCCCGTCCTGAAGGGAAGACACAAGAACGGCAAGGGGCTGTGAATGAAATGCACCAATGGCCCGCGACCGATTGAGCGACGCGAGTATCACTCGCCCGCGCACGTGCGTCAGCGTGTGCGGGTCAGGTCTGCGGTCTGGTGACGAGCGACACCCTGTTCAGCTCTCGCGCGGCGGTACATCGGCCGGCGCGCTGGCTGGTCGCGAGACGTCCGCGATACCCGAGGACCGAGATTCGTGCGGCGGGTGTGCTCAATGGCGCCGCCACTATCATGGCGACAGGGTCACTCGCGAACCGGCATCAGACCCGCAGCGTCCTGATGAGCGCCGTGAGTGCCGGCGACTGTTGTCGGCGGCTCGTGTGATACAGGTAGTAGCCTGCGAACGGCTGGCACCAGTCTTCGAGTACCCGGATGAGGGCCCCGCTCGCGAGGTGTGCTGCAACTTGGTCCTCGAGCGTGAACGCGAGTCCGACGCCGTCGAGGGCGGCGACCGTCATCACGTCGACGTCGTCGACAGCCAGCGGACCACTGACAGCTACTGACAACGACTTCCGGCCGCGGTCGAACTCCCAGTGATACAGGCCAGCGCTGCCATGCCGAAAGTTGAGGCAACGGTGGGCCGTCAGGTCGCGAGGCGTCCTGGGCCTCGGGTAGGACGTGAAGTAAGAGGGTGAGCCCACGATGGCGGCCCGCTGCTCCCGTGAGATGCGGATCGCGACCATGTCGCGGGCGACGAACTCGCCGAGATGGATACCGGCGTCGAATCCGCCGCCGACAATGTCTATCCGGCCTTCCTCGGTCGTGGTCAGGTCAATGACGATGTCCGGGTACTCGCGCGCGAACTGCGCGAGCTTCGGCGCGACGATCATCCGAGCCGCGAGCCGTGACGCGACGAGCCGCACACGGCCAGCCGGCTCTGCGCGAAGCCCCGAGATGTCCGCCCAGGCGCTCCGCACATCGGACAGCGCCGGGCCGATGCGCGCGATGAACTGCTCGCCGGCGGGGGTGGGGGCGACGCTGCGTGTCGTGCGGTCGAGCAATCGCACACCGATCCGCTCTTCGAGCCCGCGGATGGCGTGACTGAGTGCCGACGGCGAGACGCCCAACCGTCGAGCGGCCCGCGTAAAGCTGCGCTCTTCGGAGACGGTCACCAACGCGGCCAGAACGCTCAGTTCGTCGCGAACCATTGTTGAATATTACTCACAAGAGCATACCACATTGTCCGACTACCGATCGCGAATTGACCGGCGTACGCTTGCAGTGTGTAACGTGCCGCTGATTGGACGACACGCGGCGGGGGACAAGGTGCCGACGCTTCGGCACTGGCCGTGTTGACGGACGTTGCGCCCGGGGAGTGACGAACATGCAGAACCGCACACTGGGAAACGACCTTGACGTCTCGGCCCTCGGCTTCGGCTGCATGGGCATCAGCCAGAGCTATGGCGCGCCACTGTCCACCCAGGAGGGCGTTGCCCTGATCCGTGCGGCGGTGGACCGCGGGGTGACGTTCTTTGACACCGCCGAGGTATACGGGCCGTTCATCAACGAGGAGGTGGTGGGCGAGGCACTCGCGCCGGTCCGCGACCGGGTCGTGATCGCCACCAAGTTCGGCTTCGATGTCGACTTCGCCACGCGCGAGAACCGCGGCGTGTGCAGCCGGCCCGAGCGCATCCGCCAGGCCGTCGATGGCTCACTGAAGCGCCTTGGTATCGAGACGATCGACTTGCTGTACCAGCACCGGGTCGATCCGGACGTGCCGATCGAGGAGGTGGCCGGCACCGTCAGGACGCTGATCGCCGCCGGCAAGGTCCGGCACTTCGGCATGTCCGAGCCTGGCGTCGCGACGCTGCGCCGTGCCCACACGGTGCAACCGGTTACCACGCTGCAGAACGAGTACAGCCTGTGGACGCGAGGCCCGGAGACCAACGGCATCCTCGAGGCATGCGACGAACTCGGCATCGGCCTCGTACCCTACAGCCCGCTCGGCAAGGGTTTCCTCACCGGAGCGATGAACAAGGACACCCGCTTCGGCGAAGGCGATTTCCGCAACTCGGTGCCGCGCTTCGCGCCCGCGGCGATGGAGGCCAACCAGGCGCTGGTGGATCTGCTGCGCCGCGTTGGCGACGCCAGGGGCGCGACGCCCGCCCAGATCGCGCTCGCCTGGCTGCTGGCACAGCGGCCCTACATCGTGCCGATCCCGGGCACGACCAGGCTGCACCGGCTCGAAGAGAACATCGGTGCGGCGGCCGTCGAGTTGACCGACGCCGACCTGCGCGACATCGACGCCACCGCGGCGTGCATCCACATCGAGGGCGATCGCTACGCGGCGGCGCAACTGGCGATGGTCGGGCGTGACGCGGCGCCGGCACGCAGCTGAAGCAGAACAGGGAGCACCACGGTCCCGGGGTTTCTGAGCGAGTCGATCCCCGGCATGACGGACGCGGACACAGGCAGAGAAGGCTGAGGGTGGCAAACTCGTCCTCGTCTTGCAGGATTAATCAAGAAGGCGGAGTGCACATCATGAAGATCGCTGTTGTGGGAGCCACGGGAACTTCGCGGTGGCGATCGTCGATGAGTTGGAACAGCCTGCGCGTGGCGGCACGCGCTTCACCGTGGCGAACTGATCTGCACCTCCCGCGTGGTTCGTGCGTGCAGAGTCGACCCAAGAAGGGAATCACCCAATGAACATCGATCCATCCGGCAAGGTGGCCCGAGGGCAGGCACTTCTCACGCTTGCCCTGTGCGCGACCGCGCTGCAGGCCACTATCGTCCGGACCGTCGAGGCACAGACCAATACCTCCGCCGGCGCGCAGCAGATCACGCGCGCGGGCGATCAGGCGTCGGTTGCCGGCCCGGCCGAGTTCTTCACGGGTCGCGTGCGGGTCGATCCGGTCTGGCCTGCCAACGACACCATCAACGCCTCCGGCGGCCTGGTCACCTTCGAGCCCGGTGCACGGTCCGCATGGCACACGCATCCGGCGGGGCAGCGGCTGATGGTCACCTCCGGTGTGGGGCTCACCCAGGAATGGGGCAAGGCCGTGCAGGTCCTCCGTCCCGGCGATGTGGTGTGGTGCCCGCCCGGTGTCAAGCACTGGCACGGCGCGGCGCCGGACACCGCGATGACGCATCTGGCCGTCACCGGTACGGTGGATGGCAAGAACGTCAACTGGATGGAGAAGGTGACCGATGAGCAGTACCAGTCACGCTGAGGCTCCGCAATGGTCGTTGGTTGCCCACGACGGTCGTTGCCTCTACCTGCCGGACGCACCAGAGCGATCCGCTCGCCACCACGTCTGGGCTGCACCCCGGTGAAAGCCGGGGTATCGGCGACCACTGACGGCCAACGCCATGTGTGCCCACAACGTGGCAGAGGTTCAGGCCCTCGTCGACAGACTCCCGCTGTTTCCCTTCTTCGATAGGGTCGAGTACTTCCCGCTGAACGAGATCATCGACGGTGCACCTGCGCCCGTTTCATCTCACGACACAGGAGCACGTCATGCAAGTTCAGCGACGCCAAGAGCGAGGCCACGCAGCAGGCGCTCGCGCGGCCGGGCTTGTCGGTCGACGACCTGCCCGTCGTCCTGATGCCGAACGGCGCGGTGCCGCGCGGTCCGGGGGGGGGGGGGGCGGAGGTCGACCGGGCCTGCGCCCTCTACCGGTTGCCGGTCGGCATCCACCTCGTCAGCCACCAGTGCGCGGCGACGGCGAGGAGGGCACTGCGGGCGTCCTCGTGACGCCAGGGCGTGGCTGACCGGCGATTCGCGGCGGCGATCGCGTGGATGGCCTTGCCGTCCCACAACCCGCTGCGCAGGAACTCGGGATCGTTGACTTCGTCCCAGAGCCACTCGCCAAGACCTCCGTCGAGCCAGCGCGCGACGGGGGCCACGTAGCCCAGCTTGTCGCGACGCAGGCGTATCCGATCGGGCAGGACACCTCGCATCGCGTCGCGCAGCACGCGCTTGGTGAATCCGCCGCCCACCTTGCGTTGGTCGGGAAGCGAGAACGCGAGTCGTACGATCCGCCAATCGAGGAACGGCATGCGTACCTCGACGCCATGTCCCATCGAGTGCGCATCGAACGCGCGCAGGATGCGCGGGAGCGAGACGTGATGGAAGCTGCGATAGAGCGCGCCGGTGAGCGGCCCGAGCGCGTCGATGGCATCCGCCTCGGCACGCGCGTCGGCGTCGAGCGTCGCATCACGACCGCGCGCATGTTGCTCGAGATGGCCAAGCACTTCGCGCAATCGACCGCGTACCACTGGCAGCCGCCGTCCCACAGCCAGCGCTCCCGGGAGCGTCGCCGCCGCGACGAGCGCGGCGTTCGACTGGCGGTCGATCAGCCCCGGGCGATGCATGCGCCGCCACGTGTCGACGAGATCGCGCGTCCGCCATGGCTCGCGCAGCGCGCCGCGTCCGCGCAGCAGCGCGAGCGCCACGTGCAGGTGATAGCCGCCGAACAACTCGTCGGCGCCGTGGCCGTCGATGGACACCACGACGCCCTGGCGCCGCATGTCGCGATACAGCATCCATGGAGCGAGGCCGAACACGCCGACGATCTCCTCGAACTGCCAGAGGAACGCCTCGATGTCTTCCCGTGACACATCATCGGAGAACTGCCGTTCGACGGGGATGGCTCCCGCATGCGCCGCCGCGAGCCGCGCATCGTCTGTCTCGTCCTGCGCCGTGCCGGGGAAGCCGGCGATGAACGCGTGCCGCCATTCGGGCGCTTCACGCATGGTGTGACCAGCAGCATGCGCCAGGGCGAGGGCATTGACCACCGACGAGGAATCGAGTCCGCCGCTGAGCGACGTGGCGACGGGCACGTCGCCGCGCATCCGGAGCCGACACGCATCCACGAGCAGTGCGCGAAGCTCCTCGGCCTGCGCGTCAGGATCGCGGGGCGGTGTCACGAGATGGTCGAGCGTGTGCCACCAGCGCCAGCGCCGCGAGCCCTCCGGCGTGAACTCCACGCACCAGCCCGCTGGAACCATCTCCACGCCGCGCAGCAGCACACGCTCGTGGAACGTGAGCGCCAGGCGTGCGGCGACGGCGTCCATGTCGGGCGCCGCATCGAACCCGTCGAGGAGGCGGAACGCCTTCAACTCCGACGCGAACGCGACGCGGTGCGCGTCGACAGCGAGGTAGAGCGGCTTGACGCCGAAGCGATCGCGCGCGAGCAGCAGGCGGCGCTCCTGGCGATCCCAGATCGCGAGGCTCCACATGCCGTTGAAGCGCAGCAGGCAATCGGCGCCCCAGCGCTCGTACGCGGCGAGGATCACCTCCGTATCGCTGTCGCTGCGAAACCGGAAGCCGTCGTTTTCGAGCTGGCGGCGCAGCTCGACGAAGTCGTACACCTCGCCGTTGTAGGTGATGTCGTAGCGTCCGCTCTCCGATCGCATCGGCTGCGCGCCGGCGTCGGTCGTGTCGAGGATCGCCAGCCGGCGATGCCCCAGCGCCAGGCGCCCCTCGTCCAGCATGGCGATGCCTTCGCCGTCTGGCCCGCGATGCGCGACCGCGCGCAGGAACCGCGCGATGCGGCGCGGCTCGACGGGCGGCCCCTCGCGCTCCCAGATGCCGGCGATCCCGCACATGATCGATCCGTCAGGACGCGCGCGTCCGCGCGAGGTGCAGCAGCACGCCTACGGCATATGTCGCGGAGCTGTACAGGTAGTAGAGCAGGTGCAGGCCGAACGCGGCCGCGGCGAATCGCCATCCATCAGCACCGGCGAAGAAGCGATAGAGACGACGATTGAGCACCACGAGCAGCACGACCGCCGTCAGCGCGAGCGCGGCACCGGCTCGGGGCGCGACGATGGTCGTGCCGATCGCGATGACGGCACTCCACGCGACCAACGCCGACACGCGATCGCGCGTGCGCAGGTTGAGATCGTGCGCCGGCGCCTGCGTGTCGAGCAGCAGGCGCGTCCACGGGTACGCGCGATCGCGCACGTCCGTCGTCACGAGTTGACGCAGCGTCCATGTCTTGACGTGCGTGACCTGCGCCTCGCGCACGAGCCGCACGCGCAATCGGGCACGCCACAGTCGTGTGCCGAGCTCGATGTCCTCGATGCTCGGGCGCCGATAGCGCGCGGCATCGAACCCGCCGACGGCGTCGAAGGCGTCGCGCCTGATCGCGCCGAAGCCAGCCCAGAACGACGTGCTGCGTTCGTCGGCCTGCTGATGGACGAAGTGGTGCAGCAGGTTCTTGAACCGCGACGGCACACCCGGTGCCACGGGATTCGCGTCGTACGAACCGAACGCCGCCGCGAGATCGTCTTCCGTCTCGAACGCCCCGAGCAGTCTCGAGACGGCGGCGGGCGACGCAATCACGTCAGCATCGACGAACACGATGATGTCGGATGTCGTGACGGCCACGCCGGTGTTGCGCGCGGCGGCAGGGCCGGACGGCCCGTCGATGCACAACACCTCGGCGCCATGTCGTCTCGCGATCGCTGCCGTGTCGTCCGTCGACCCATTGTCGACGACGAGGATCGATGCGGCGTGCGGCCCGCTCGCGAGAGCCGATAGACAGGTGCCGAGCGTCGCCGCGGCGTTGTAGGCAGGTACGACGATGGCAGCGCTGCTCATGGCCGTGCCCACATGGCGAGTTCGTCGACGGACCAGTACCACCGCTCGGCACGACCCGTCTGTCGCAACACGAGCGCGACCGACTGATTCGGCGGCAGCGCGAAGGTCAGCACGGGCCGTTCCGGCGCGCGGCGAATCGCCGCGCCGAGGGGCGCGAGGACATTCTCGTCGTGGAGGACGTGGACCGTACCTGTCGCGTCGTGCGATTCGATGCGCAGGTGCCGTGGATAGTCGCGCAGGCTCGCGTTGCCGAGCGTGATGTCGACGCGCGCCACATCCTGCGTGGCAGCGAAGCGCAGGACGATCGACTCGCTGCCATCCTGCGGCCGCCCCGACAGCCAGCGCGTCGCGGGATCGCCGTCGACGGCGCGCTCGACGCCCGTTCCGCTCGGCGACGCCGCAATCGTGAAGGCCGTTGACGGGATCCGTCGTCCGATCTCGAGTTCCGCGGCAGGTGGCAGCGGTGCAAGACGCAGGACGTGCACGCCACCCTCGCGAAGGGTCGACGTCACGAGTGCCGACGCCTGCAGTGCTGCCAACGTGGACATCCCGAACGCGTTGTCGACAAAGCGCGAGGGACGAACCACGACGTGACTCACGCCGAGCGACTGGAGCATCGGCAGGATCTCGGCCTGCCGGCCGTCGTACGAGAGTGGAGAGGCCGATCCGCCGAGCCACGCCTGGAGCGGCGTCTCGATGCGGGTCAATCCGTTGATGACGGGATGCCGATGGAGGAGCGCACCGTACTGTGCCCACAAACCGAAGTTGACGCGTCCCGGGGATCCGATCGGCACTTCGAGTACCGCGCCTGCCGGCTCGTGCGCCAGCCACTCGTACGCTCGCCGATCCTCGTCCGGCAGTACCGGCATGCCCGCTGTGAACGCACGCACGGTCGGTGTGCCTTCGAACACGATGACCGCGGCGAGCACCGCGACGATCGCCACGACCATGCGACGCGAACGACCGGTCGTCAGACGTGCGACGCCGATGGACGCAAGCATGGTGGTCGCCAGCAGCGTCAGGGCGCCGAAGCGTGCCGGGGCGCGAATGACATGGAAGAGCGGGACCCACTCGGCGACCATCGCGTACGCCGACGGAATGGGCAGGCGCGTGCCCCACGCTCGGGGCTCCGGGCCAAGCGACAGCAGCAGGGCCGCGAGCGCCACGGCGACCAACAGGCCTCGCATGCCCCACGAGATGCGATGCGCGCCGATCCAGCGGCGCGGCAGCGGTACCAGCGACAGGATCGCGAGAAGAGACACCGTCACGCCGGGAAAGAGCCGGCCTTCGGGTTGCGTCACGCCTGGCAGCCACCCGGCCGTGCGCATGTCGTCTGGCACATCGAGATAGGCGCCGAGGTCCGCCGAGTTGTGGTGGATCTCGGATGTTGCCGGTGCGCGATCGTTCCAGACGCGTCCGTACGCACCGATCGCCGGTGCCACGATCGCGATCCCGATGGTGGCGGCGGCTCCGATGGGCAGCAGGGCGCGCCGAGACGGGAGGGCTCCCGACGCGAAGTGCCACACCGTGACGATGACGGCCGCGAGTGCGAGCTGGAACGCCGCGTACCCGTACGACAGGGCCTGGAGCACCGCCGCGCACACCAACACCGCGATCATCGTCGGCGTCCGTTGCCGCAGCAGACGCAGGAGGGCCCACATCGCGACGGCGGTCCATCCGATCCACTGCACCTGGAGATGCCCGGCCTGCGCCACGCGATAGGGCAGCATGACGAAGGCGACAGCGGCGATCGCGGCGGCCGCGCGTGAACCCGTGCAGTCGCGTGCGAGCAGGTACGCGCCGATGGCGCTCACGACGTATGCGAGGAGGAACGCGACGTTGTACGTCAGCGTGAGGCTGCCGCCCAGCCACAGAATCGGCGCGACCAACACCGCGACGCCGAGCAGGTTCTCCGAGTAGGCGAGGACGTCGCGATACGGATGGAACGCGGGCGGTGTCCAGAAGCCGGCGAGTCCGTGCGGAATGCGGTCGGCGGCCCACGCGAGCGCCCACCCGCTGATACTCGCGTCGGTACCGGCCTGCAGCACGTATCGATCGAGCTGCCGGCCGAGCGGCCACGTCGCGACGACGGCG
Organism: Acidobacteriota bacterium; assembly: GCA_020845575.1. Classification (NCBI taxonomy): domain Bacteria; kingdom Pseudomonadati; phylum Acidobacteriota; species Acidobacteriota bacterium. Next base: position 82,652 of record JADLFL010000076.1, read on the forward strand.
AGCACGATGGCCGCCATCACCACGCCGCACACTTCTCGCGTCGACACTGCCGATACTATATGCGCTCGATGCCTGCTGTCAGCGAACCGGCCGTCGTCATCGGTGCGGGCCCCGCGGGCCTCACCGCGGCTCATCGACTCACGGCCGACGGCCGGCCCGTCGTCGTGCTGGAGGCCGATCCCGAGTACGTGGGCGGCATCTCGCGAACGGTCCGCTACAAGGACGTCAGGTTCGACATCGGCGGACACAGGTTCTTCTCGAAATCACCGGAAATCGAGACATTCTGGCGCGAGATGCTCGGCGACGACCTGCTCGTGCGCTCGCGTGAATCGCGCATCTTCTACAGGCGGCGATTCTTCCAGTACCCACTGCGTCCGGGAGATGCGTTGCGCAAGCTCGGTCCCATCGAGGCGCTGCGCTGCGTGTCGTCCTATTGTCTGGCCCGCGTCGCTCCCGCGCGCCCCGTCGTCAGCTTCCAGGACTGGGTCACCAACGAGTTCGGCCATCGGCTCTTCGAGATCTTCTTCAAGACGTACACCGAGAAGGTCTGGGGGATGGATTGTCGCGACGTGTCGGCGGACTGGGCGGCGCAGCGCATCCAGGGCCTGTCGCTCGGATCCGCGATCGTCGACGCGGTGCGGTCCGCGCGACAGCGCGGCAACGGGCCGATCAAGACGCTGACACGGACCTTCCTCTATCCGCGGCTCGGGCCCGGGATGATGTGGGACGCGTGCGCGGCCGCCGTCCGGCGCCAGGGTGGCCAGATCCGTCTCGGGCGGCGCGTCACGGAGTGCCGCTGCGACGATGAGGGCACGTGGCACGTGACGCACGTCGGTACCGATGGCAGCGAGGAGACGACCACGGGGCGCCACGTGATCTCGTCGGCGCCGCTGCGAGAGCTCGTGGCGGCGCTGCGTCCGGCGATCGACCCCGAGACGCTCGACGCGGCATCGAAGCTCCGCTATCGCGACTTCCTCATCGTGGCGCTCCTCGCGCGCGGTGGCACGCCGCTGACCGACCAGTGGATCTACGTCCACGATCCCGACGTGCGCGTGGGGCGCGTCCAGAACTTCCGCGCGTGGTCGGAGGACATGGTGCCCGACCCGTCGCTGGCGTCGTACGGACTCGAATATTTCTGCAGCGAAGGCGACGACATCTGGACGCGATCGGACGAGCAGTTGCGCGCGCTCGCGGCATCGGAGCTCGCGCACATCGGCCTCGCGGCGCCAGACGACATCGTCGACGCGTGCATCATCAGGCAACCGAAGGCTTACCCGATTTACGACGATGCGTACAGGGCGCAGCTCGAACGGATCCGCGCGACACTGCAGGAGAGGTTCCCGACGCTGCAGGTCATCGGGCGCAACGGCATGCACCGCTACAACAACCAGGATCACGCGATGATGACGGCCATGCTCGCGGCGGAGAACATCCGTGAAGGTCGCATCCGCTACGACGTCTGGCGCGTGAACAACGACGCCGAGTATGTCGAGGGCCCTGGCGCGATCGCCGACGATGGTGGCCGCCAGGTACCGGAGCGGCTGCCGCTGGCCGCGCGGACGCGGCAGCAGACATGACGATCGGGGATCGCCTGGAGGCGCGCCTGCGTCGCCACGTCGTGAGTCGCGCCGGCGCGCGCTGGGCCCGTATGGAGTCGACGGTGGCCGTCGCCGCCATCGCCCGGCAGGAACGCGCCATTCCGTACTGGCCGCTCGACAGGATTCGCGCGCTGCAGCAGCAACGGCTGCGCACGCTGGTCGTCCATGCGCGCGACACCGTGCCCTTCTACCGGCACGCGTTGCGGGAGCGCGGCGTCGACGTCGGGGACGTTCGCACCGAAGCCGACCTGGCTCGCCTGCCCGCGATCGACGGGACGACCCTCGCGCGCGACCCGATGCCGTTCGTGTCAGAGCCCTTCGTGGCGGAGGGGCGCGAGGTCTTCAAGACCAGCGGGTCCTCGTCGGGCTTGCGCAAGCCCGTTTTCTGGGACTATCCGTCGCTGCTGCTCCGCCCGGCCAGGGGAGAACGCGACCGCGTGGTGATCGCGCGTCTCGCCGAAGAGCCGTGGACCGACGTGATCGTCCGCGAGTTCCTCACCACGGAGTGGCGCCACTCGCTGGCGCGCTGGGGTGGCGTGCGCACGCAGGGACACCAGCGCCTGCTGATCCTGCCGAGCGATTTCTCGAGCCGCACGCAGCGCGCCATCTACAGCGAGCGCACCGTCATTCCGCAGCGTCCCGTGCACTACCACCACCTGCCGCCATCGGCGCCGTTCGAGGTCGCCGCGGCGCACCTGCGCGCGATCCGTCCGCGCGTGGTGTTCTCGTTCGGATCCTACGTCGATCAGTTCCTCCACTTTCTCGATGCGTCAGGCGGCGACGTACCCATGCCTCGCGTGTGGGTGTACCTCGGCGATCGCATCTCGCCTGGCGGACGTGAACTGGCCGACACGCTCGGCTGTCGGCTCTACTCCGTGTACAGCGCGATGGAAGCGGGGACCATCGGATTCCAGTGTGAACGCCGCCAGGGCTTTCACCTCAACATCGACCTCTGCGCCGTCCGCATCGTCGATGACGATGGGCGACAGGTGCCTGATGGAGAGACGGGAGACATCGTGATCTCGCCGCTGGACAACCGCGCGATGGTGCTGCTCAACTACCGCGTCGGCGATCGCGGCGCCATCGCGCGTGAGCCGTGCGCCTGCGGCCGCACGCTGCCGCTGCTCGAACGCATGGACGGCAGGCGATCCGAGATCATCAGACTTGCCGATGGCCGCGAACTGTCGTCGCTCGCGATCGAGGCGGCCTTCAGCGCGGAACTGCGGCGCACCGTGCAGGCGCAGCTCGAACAGGTGGCCGACGGACACCTGCGCTGGCGCGTCGTGCCGTACCGCGGCGTCGAACACGACCAGGTGCGCGCCGCGCTCGTGGCGCGCGGCCGCTACGCGCTCGGCGCCGATACGCGACTCGACGTGGAGATCCTCGACGAGATTCCCAGGACCAGTGCCGGCAAGTTCGTGCGCGTGCGCACGTCGCCCATCGCGCCGGTGGGACCAGGCGATGGCCGCTGAGCCCGTGGCCTCGCCATCGTCTGCGGCGTACTGGGACGAGGTTGGCGAGGCGTGGACGGGCGGACACGCCGACGCGCTCTGGCGCGCGTACTGCGATCGACGCAACGGCGCGTTGATCGCGCGCTGGATGGGCAGGACGACCGGGCGGGCCCTCAAGACCGACAGCTTCGACGAGGCGGTGGCCGACGGCGTGTATGACGTTCTGCGCGAACGCGCGACGCGCGTGACAGCGATCGATGTGTCCGCCACGATCCTGCGCGCGGCGCGCGCGCGCCACGGCGACCTGGCCACGGCCCTTGCCGATGTGCGGCGCCTGCCGTATGCCGACGGAGCGTTCGACGCCGTGGTGTCCATCTCGACGCTCGATCACTTCGACTCGGTCGACGCGATCCGCCTCGCACTCGGGGAACTGGCGCGCGTGCTCCGCAGCGGCGGCGGGCTGCTCGTCACGCTGGACAACCCCATGCATCCGACCGTGGCGTTGCGCAACAGACTGCCGTTCGATCTGCTGCACCGCATGGGCATCGTGCCGTATCGCGTCGGCGCGACGTGCGGCGGCGCGGCGCTGCGCCGGCTGATCACGGCCGCCGGGCTGGACGTGCGCGAACTGACGTGGGTGGAGCACTGTCCTCGATGGCTCGCCGTTCGCGCAGGACGGAAGCTCGGGCGACCCACACCGTATGCCGCCACGTTCATGCGCGTGCTCGAACGGTTCGAGACGCTCGAACGCTTGCCGCTCCGCTCGCTCACGGGGCACTACGTCGCTGCGTGGGCGGTCAAACCGTGACAGTGACTGTCGTGCTCGCGTACGCCCTCGCGATCGCCGCCGCCGTGCTCATGCTGCTTGCGGTCGTGACGCTGCGGCGCATCGTCGCAGCGAGCCGTCGGGACGGCGAACCGCGTCCGGCCGACGCGATCCTCGTCTTCGGCGGCGGCGTGCGCCCCGAAGGGCCGAGCCTCACCGTGCGTACGCGCGTCGACCACGCGGCGCGCCTCTACGACGCGGGGCTTGCACCGCTCGTGTTCTGCAGCGGCGGCTGCGAAGGGGCGCTCTCTGAAGCGCGCGTCATGCGGGGGCTGCTGATCGAGCACGGCGTACCTGCCGATGCGGTGATTCCTGACGACCACGGTCTCTCCACGCGTCTCGCCTTGGAGTCGGCAAGGCGCATGGGCCGCGGCCGATGGCACCGGATCATCCTCGTCAGCTCGCCGCATCACCTGCATCGCGCGGAGTTGGAAGCGTGCCGGCAGGGGCTGACCGTCGACACCGTGGCCGCCAGGCGCCGCGGGCGTTCGACGTGGCGGCATGTCGTGTTCGACATCCGGCAGCACGTGCGTGAAGTGCTGGCGGTGTGGGGCTACGCGCTGACGGCGCTGCCGGGCGATCGCGTGAACGAGTGGTTACCCATTCGCGTGGCGCGCCAGATCGGGGCTCGCCTGGCGTACCTGTTCGGCGGTGCCGACGCCGTGGCCGCGGCCAGCGTCGCGATCGGTGCCGCCATCAAGGCGCGCGTGGCCGACGTGCTCGACACGCAGTCGGTCCACACGCCGGCGTCAGGGCTCCACTGGCCGGCGGCCGGGCGCGTGGGTCATCACTTCGGCATGCGTCACGGCCGGCTGCACGGCGGCGTCGATCTGCGTGCCGCGCAGGGGACTCCCGTACGCGCGGCCGCCGACGGACACGTGCTCCTTGCCGACTGGATCGGTCCGTACGGCAATGTCGTGGTGGTGCACCACGGCGGCGGACTCGCCACGTGCTACGCGCATCTCGGCGGATTCGTGGTGGAGGAGCGCGCGCCTGTCGTCGAGGGCGCACTCCTCGGATTCGTCGGCAGCACGGGGCGCAGTTCCGGGCCGCACCTGCACTTCGAAGTGCGCGTCCACGGGAGTCCCGTCGACCCGCTCGTCTACCTGCCCGACACGGTGCCGTACGAGCCGCGCCGCCAGGGACAGCACAATGCCGTGTGGGCCGAGAGCATCTACCTGCGCGGTCACGATCCGAAGAAGCCGCGCAGGGTCCTGAACGACGGCGAGTTCCAGGCGCTCGCTCGTCGTCTCGAGGCGAACGACATCCGCTACGTCTACCTGTTCGCCGGACCGTACGATGGGCATGGCGGCGTGCCCGCCTATGCGATGTCGGAGACGGCACGTGCGTCTGTGCGGAGACTGCGGCAACTCGTGCCGGATGTCGTGCTGCTGCCATGGGTGGGAGGGTTGCAGCACAGGACCGTGCATCTCGAAGATCCACAGTGGGTCGCACGCGCGATCGAGGAGACGGCGCGTCTGGTCGAGACGCTGGACGTGCCGGGCGTACACGTCGACTTCGAGTTCATCGTTCCGGAGGCGACATACGTGCGGCGGGAGCGCAATCTGCCCGACACCAACGAGGGGTTGCACGAGTACGGTGCCAGACACGTCGCGTTCACGCGTGCACTGCGCGAGCGCCTGCCGCAGGCGTTCCTCTCGGTCGTGATCCCGTCGACGTCCGGCCACGTGCGACCGTGGAAGCAGAAGCACAGCGTGGAGGAAGCCGCGACGCTGGCGACGCTCGTCGATCAGATCGCGCTGATGCACTACGACACGTCGATTGCCGATCGGGCCGTGTTCGCGGCGAGTCTCGACGAGCAGTTGCGGCATGTCGCCGACTGGAGAGCGCGCTCCGCCTCAGCACGCACGCAGTTCCTGCTGGCGGTGGGGACGTTCGTCAACGCCAGGCCTCTTCGTCACCATCGTCATCTCGACGTCGAGGGGCTGGAGCACTACCTTCCGGCGATCGATGCCGCGATCGCGCGGACGCAGCGGGACGTCCGCCTGGTCGACGGCCTGGCCGTCTACTGCGACTGGACGACGAAGGATGTGGATTGGCGGCGCTTCAGACGGCTGTGGACGGCAGGTGCGCACTGACGCCGGTCACCGCCATGCGCGCGCGATGAGCCAGGGGGCAAGCGCGCCCATCAGCGACTCCGGGATCCACTCACGACGATACGCTTCGAGTCCGAGCCCGCGCACGCGCCCCATGAGTGTCGGGTGAGCGGCGGCTTCCGCGACACGCGCGTGCCTGGCGAGTGACTCGGCTTCCGCCACCGCACGCACCGTGGTGCCCTGACGGCCCGCTTCGTCGAGGAACCGTCCCACCCAGCGTCGAACCGGCATGTCGATGATGGGGCCGATCCGGTTCGCGGGCACACCGGCGAACTCCAGCGTGCCGCCGAGTACACCGCCGCAGTTGCTCACGAAGTCGGGCACCGACAGGATGCCGCGCGCGTCGAGCGCCGCCTCGGCATCGTCGGTGAGCGGGTTGTTGGCGCCGGGACAGATGACGCGGGCCGACACCCGATCGAGCGTTGCGACATCGATCCCGTGCCGTCGTGCGCATGGCAGCAGGACGTCGGCTGGCGCGTCGAACAACGCGTCTCGCGGCAGGACGCCCGGCGTGTCGAGCACGAAGCGACTGCCGGCAGCCGCCGCGCGCGCGGTCAGGTCGTCGACATCGAGGCCGTCGGCGTCGACGAGCGCTCCATGCGACGTGGAGACCGCGACCACTCGCCCGCCGCGTTCGGCGACCATCCGCGCGGCGGCGCCGCCGACCTTGCCGAACCCCTCGATGGCGACGCGGCACGCCGGCCAGCAGAGTCCTCGTCGCGCGACGAGGACGTCCCCGGCCGCGAGGCAGGATCGTGCCGTGTGATCGCCGGACCGACCGGCCCGCCAGTCGCGCGCCCGCATGGGGATGCCGACCGCCTGCATCATCGTCCTGATGGCGGTGGCGTCGGTGCCCAGGTCGGCGTCGGGGATGTAGCGGCGTTCGCGGAGCAGAGGCTCTACGGCCCGCGCGAACGTCTCCAGGCGTCGGCGCCGCTGGTCCGGTGGGGCGTCGGGATCGCCTACCACTCCGGCCTTGGCACCGCCCTGGGGTAGACCGAGGAGACCATACTTCAGCGTCATCGCCCGCGCGGCGTCGCGCATCTCGGGTTCGCTCAGATCGGCAACGAGCCGCAGCCCGCCGCGCGCGCGCCCCTCCACCGTGGAGTCGATGGCCACGAAACCCAGCAGTTCTCCGTCCCGATCGACGCGCCAGGACACGGGAGCGGGCGGCGAGCCATGAACGATGGTGGTAGAGGGAGCCGCCACGATGCGTCTGGTCTGGCCGGCCGTGCGATCAGCGCTTCGCCGGCGTGATCACGATGTTGCGGAATTCGACGGGGCCGTGATCGCCCTGGAAATAGATCGGACCGGGGGCGCCTTCGTCGCTGTCGAGGGCGCCTCCGGTGATGCCCGGGATCTCACGCTCGCAGATCACGGTCTTCCCGTTCAGCACGTAGGTCAGCGTTCGTCCCACCAGCGTCACGTCCATCGTCTGCCACACGTCGGGCCCCTTGCCGGCGTCTTCGCTCGGCGCGAGGAAGCCATAGACACCTCCCGTGTGGTGCGACGGCGAGTGCAGGCCCGTCGGGTCGTCGATCTGCAGTTCGTAGCGTCCGCGCAGGTACACACCGCTGTTCTCGCCCTTCGGCACGCGGAACTCGAGGTGCAGCTTGAAGTCCTCGAACGTCTGCGTGGTGCGGAGGTTGGCGCCGCGTGCGGCGTTCTTCAACACGCCGTCGGCCGCTGACCATTGGCTATCTCCGCGTCCGAGCGCCTGCCAGCCGTCGAGAGACTTGCCGTCGAACAGGGTGATCGGCGGACCCCACGCCGCCGGAGCGGGCCGCTTCAGTGCCGGTGCGCGCACGCCCGTGAACGCCTGCGTGCGATCGCCTTCCGTGATGGTGCCGACGAGGCGATCGCCGTCGAGACGGCCTTCGAGCCTCGTGTCGGCCGTGCCCCACTGCGGCGGAATCGTGAAGCTGAAGGCGCCATCCGCGAAGTCCACCTTCGAGACCGGTCGTGCGCTGCCGCCCGTGCCGACGAACTGGCCGACAAGCGTCCGTGTCCCGGAGAGCTCGACTTCCAGCCACGACGGTGCCTTGCGCGGTCCCGCGTCGACAGTCAGATCCCAGCGTCCGATCAGCGGCGCATGGGGAGGAGGTGTTTGCGCGGACGTCGCCGCGAATCCACCAGCCATGAGCGTCAGCGCACCGGCGACGGCGGCGCGTGAGAGGTACGTGCGTGCAGGCGTCCAGTCAGCCATATCCCCGGCATCCTACGTCAAACCCGTTCTCGGAACATCGCTGACAGGCAGGGGCGACCCTTGTGGCCGCCATCGACAGGACCGCCAACCGTTGCGGGCACCCGCAAGGGATCCCCTGCGACCCGCCCGCGACACTGACTTCAGCTCAGGCCGCCGAGCGCGTCGATGGCGAGAAGGCCACGCTGAGTTTCTGGGACGCCATGGTCGTCCATGCGGCCGCGGAACTCGGCTGTCAGGTGCTCTGGCCGGAAGACCTCAACGACGGCCAGGTGGTCGACGGCGTGCGGATCCGGAATCCCTTCGCCCAGATCGAGTCGTAGCGGCCGCCCTCGCGATGGCTACGGGTACCGGCGAGTGGCCTGCTCGCGCGTCAGCGCGTGATTCATCATCGCGCGACCTGCATCGTGATCGACGGTGACGCCGTCTCGCGTGCCTCGTTCCTGCCGATACGGCCGGAGTGCTCGTGCAGTTCGCCCTTCACGGCGGGATACCACCAGCGCATGCCCACGTCGCGCGCCTCGCTGTATGCCCGATCGATGGACCACCCCTGCCTGGTGATGCGATAGAGCGCCGCGAAGGCGCCCGTACGATCCGCGCCGCGCTTGCAGTGGAAGAACACGGGGCCGTGCGAGGCGTCGTCGACGATCGCGAAAAAGCGCGTGACGGCTGCCTCAGGCAGCTCGCCGCCGAACCAGCGGAAGTGGACCGGGATGTGGATGTACTTCATCCCGAGTGCTTCGACCATCGCGCGCTCGTCGTCTCCGGTGCGGAAGTTCACGACGGTACGGATGCCCATGTCGCGCAGGCGTTCGTACCCGGCCTTGTCGGGCTGCCCGCCGCGGTAGAGCCCTGGCCCGATCTCCATGAATCGCCGGATCGGGGCCGCCTGCGTGGTCTGTGCGCCGAGTCCGTCGAGGGCGACGGGCGCGACGACAGCCGTGAGCACGAAGAGAGAAGCGAAGAACGCGCGTCGGGTCTGCACTGCCGGGATCCTCCAGAAATCCGGTGGGACGGTCGCGGCCGGGGGGGGGGGCGCCACCGCGCAGCCACGCACCTTCCATCATGCCCCAGTCGTCAAGGGGACCGGAGCGTATCCCCCCGTCCACGTCCGTCACTCGGAGCTCGACGATCCGCCGGAGCGGATCGGGAGGCATGGCCCCGCCGCGCGGCACTCATCATGCGAATGCACTATTGACCGGGTTCCGGAGGGTTGGAAAGATCGTCCGGTCATGCTGACGGCGCGTCTCCTGTTCACGACCTTCACGGTGCTGTTGCTCGTCGTGATCACGCTGGGTTGGCGGTGGACCGCCACGCACCAGCCGCCGCCTCTCAACACGGCCAGCCACGTCGTGCTCGGTGTCTCCGCGTGCTTCGGGCTGTTCGCTATCGTGAAGATCTGGTCGCCGCGACGATGATGCGGCTCGGCCGCCTCGGCCCTGACGGAGTGATGCGATGACGACGGCAACGATGGCGGCGACGCGGCCGCAGGCGGGCTTCCTCGACCGTCTCAACACGGACTGGCATGAGCTCGGCCTGAGGGTCTTCACGGGCATCGTGCTGCTGCACTGGTTCGAGCACCTGCTGCAGGCATTCCAGATCTACGTCCTCGGCTGGCCGGTCCCGCAGGCAGGCGGGTTCGCCGGGTACTTCTTCCCGTGGGTCATCAAGTCCGAACTGCTGCACTACGGCTATGCCGTCGTGATGCTCGTCGGACTGTGGATTCTGCGTCGTGGCTTCACCGCACCGGCCGATCGCTTCTGGTGGATGGTCGCGTTCTGGATCCAGTTCTTCCATCACATCGAGCACGCCCTCCTGCAGGGTCAGGCGATCCTCGGCATGAACCTGCTCGGCAGGCCGGTGCCCGTGAGCCTGGTGCAGCTGTGGGTGCCGCGCGTGGAACTGCACTTGTTCTACAACACCATCGTGTTCATCCCGATGATGATCGCGATGTACTACCACCTGTTCCCGTCGCCGAGCGAGCACGCGACGTTCCAGTGTTCGTGCGCGCGATACGCGCCGACTCACGACCGCTCGCTCGCCCGCGCGTGATACCTCTGGCGCGCGCCAGGCGCGCCGCGGTGCTGGTGCTCGTCGCCGCCATGACGACTGCGGCGACAGGCTGCGTGCGTCGTGATGCCGCCGATTCGCGTGTGCGGGTCACGTGGTTGCTCGCACCGCAGCCGCCCGTTGCCGGCGCTGCCGAGTTGACCGTTGCGCCGGCAACCCCGGATGGCAGTCCGATCGAAGGCGCCACCGTGCGGCTTGAGGGTCACATGTCCCACGCGGGCATGGCCCCGGTGATCGCCGATGGCACGGAGCGCCGGCCCGGCGAGTATCTGATACCGTTCACATTCACCATGGCTGGCGACTGGGTGCTTCTCGTCTCGATCGTGGAACGCGACGGCACGCGCACGCAGCAACGGATCGACGTGGCTGCCGTGCGCGCGGCGTCGTGATCGCACCGGCGCGCCTCGCTCGTCTCCGCCCGGCCGGACAGGTCGTCCTCCTCGTGCTCTCCATCGCCATCGTCCTGCACGGTGTGCTCGGGCCTGATCTCGCGCCGAAGAACCTCGCCACGGTCCTCACGTGGGTGCACTATCGCGGGTTGCTGGCTGGGCTGTTGCTCGCGGTGGGCAACGTGTTGTGCGGCATCTGTCCGATCGTGCTGGCGCGCGACATGGCGCGCCGCGTCCATGCGCCCACGCGCACCTGGCCGGCGTGGCTCCGCGGCAAGTGGATCGCCGCGCTGTTGACCGTAGCCGTCCTGTTCGCGTACGAGCTGTTCGACCTGTGGGCGCTGCCGGCCGCAACGGCGTGGCTCGTACTCGGCTACTTCGGGACCGCGATCGCGATCGACGTGACGTTCACCGGAGGGGCGTTCTGCAAGCACGTCTGCCCGGTGGGGCAGTTCAGTTTCCTGCTGTCGACGCTGTCGCCGCTCGAGGTGAAGGCGAAGCGGCTCGCGACGTGCGAAGCCTGCGCCACGGCCGATTGCGTCAAGGGACGCTACACGGAGGCGACACCCGCGCGCCTCGTGCGTCGTGGATGCGAACTGGGGCTGTTCCTGCCGGCCAAGGTGGGCAACCTCGATTGCACCTTCTGCCTCGATTGCGTGCAGGCCTGCCCGCACGACAATGTCACCATCGCGGGCCACGTGCCCGGCGAGGAGTGGGCCGACGATTCGCGCCGTTCGTCGATCGGGCAGTTGTCGCGCCGGCCGGACATCGCCGCGCTGGCCACCATCTTCACTTTCGGCGCGCTCCTCAACGCGCTGGCGATGACGCGGCCCGTGTATGCGATCGAACAGTGGATGGCACGTGCGCTCCACACCACGCACGAGGCGCCCGTGCTTGCGATCCTGTTCGCCATCGTGCTCGTGGCCGTGCCTGTCGCGTTGTTGGGCATGGCCGGCGTCGTCACGCGAACACTAGCGCCCTCGCGCACGCTCGACGTCTGGGAGATCGCCGTCCGCTATGCCGTGGTGCTCGTGCCGCTCGGCGCGGGCGTCTGGGTGGCGCACTATGCGTTCCACTTCCTCACGGCCGTCGGCACCATCGTCCCCGTGTTGCAGGGGGCGCTCGTCGATGCCACGGGACGCGCGCTCGCGGGCGAACCAGACTGGCGTTGGCTCGGACTGCGGCCGGGAGCCGTGGCGCCGCTGCAGGTCGGCTTCGTCCTGCTTGGCGCGCTCGGATCGCTGCTGCTCACGCATGCCGTGTCGCAGCGCGATCACGCGCCGCACGCGATACGCGCCGGCGTGCCGTGGATGCTGATCGTGGTGGCGCTCACGCTCGCGGCCCTGTGGATTCTGGCGCAGCCGATGGAGATGCGCGGGACGGCGCTGGCGGGATGACGCGACGCGCACGTGTCGTGGCCGTGTTCGCCGCCGCGCTGTGCCTGCGCGCCGGCGCAGTGCAGGCGCACGACGGACCGCCGTACCCGATCGTATCGGATCTGATAGCTGGTGCTTACTCGATCTCCATCTGGACCGATCCGGACGCGACAGACGATGGGACGCCGGAGGGGAAGTTCTGGGTGATGCTGGCCGGTGCGCCGGGGACCGGTCGTGATGTACCCGCGGGCACGGCGGCGCGCGTCACGATTGCCCCGACCGATCGCGAGGGTCCGCCGGCGGCAGGCGCGGCAGTGCCCGTCGACGGCACACTGACGAACCAGTACATCGCCTTGCTCATGCCGCACGAAGGGGCTTACCGTGTGACGGTCGACATCGCCGGCCCTCTCGGCCCCGCCCGCGTCGAGAGCCACGTCGACGCCACCTACGACACGCGCCCAGCGCCCATCCTGCTGGTGGTCTACGCCTTCCCGTTCGTCGCCATCGGCGTCCTCTGGGCGCGGGTGATGTGGAGCCGGAAGCGACAGGCAACCGGCAACCGGCAATCGGCAACCGGTTGAAAACAGGACAAGGGCGGCCTTCAAGGCCTCTTGGAGTGTGTGTTGTGCTTTCCCGGCCTTGAGGTCACGTGCTCGCGGCTGTGACCGGTTGCCCGTTGCCGATTCCGGTGTCCTGCTAGACTCTGCGCACCATGCAACTCGCGGCCATCGACTGGCTGATCCTGATCGGCACGCTCATCGTCTGTTTCGCGCCGGCGCTGTTGTTCGGGAGGCGCGCGGGCCAGAGCACGTCGGAGTTCTTCGCGTCGGGCCGATCGGTGCCGTGGTGGCTGGCGGGCCTGTCGATGGTGGCCACGACGTTCAGCAGCGACACGCCCAACCTCGTCACCGACATCGTGCGCCGCAACGGCGTGGCGGGGACCTGGGTGTGGTGGGCGTTCGTGCTGACCGGCGTGTCGACGGTGTTCTTCTACGCGCGGCTGTGGCGTCGCTCGGGCGTGATGACCGACCTCGAGTTCTACGAGGTGCGGTACTCGGGGCGCCCCGCGAGCTGGGTGCGGGGATTTCGCGCGGTGTATCTCGGACTGTTCTTCAACAGCATCATCATGGCGACGGTGAACCTGGCCGCCTGCAAGATCATGGCGATCCTGTTCGGCCTCGAGCGATGGCAGACACTGGCGGCCGTCGGCCTGCTCAATGTCGCGTTCGCGGCGCACTCGGGGTTGTGGGGCGTGCTGGTCATCGACATGATCCAGTTCTTCATCAAGATGACGGCCGTCATCGCCGCGGCGTACTTCGCGCTGCACGCGCCGGGCGTGGGCGGACTCGACGGCCTCATCACGAAGCTCTCGACGACGCGTGGACCTGACGGCATCGACTATCTTGCCGTGCTGCCCGACTTCGCCAATCACTGGGAACTGGCGGTCGCGGTGTTCGTGATGCCGATCGCCGTGCAGTGGTGGGCGGTGTGGTATCCCGGCGCGGAGCCGGGCGGCGGCAGTTACATCGCGCAGCGCATGCTCGCGTCCAAGTCGGAACGCGACGCACTCGGGAGCGTGCTCTTCTTCAACGTGGCGCACTACGTGCTGCGCCCGTGGCCGTGGATTCTCGTGGCGCTCGCCTCGATCGTCGTGTACCCGGAACTCTCGGACATCAGGGCGGCGTTCCCGGCAGTGGACCCGGGCCTCATCGGCCACGACATCGCGTATCCCGCCATGCTGAAGTTCCTGCCCGTGGGTTTTGCGGGCCTCATGGTCGGCGGCCTCGTCGCCGCCAACTCGTCGACGATCCTCACGCACCTGAACTGGGGCGCGTCGTATCTCGTGCACGACTTCTATCGGCGCTTCATCAGGAGCGACGCCACCGAGGCGCACTACGTCCTGATGGGGCGCCTGGCGACAATCGGACTGTTCCTCTGCTCGGCAGCGACGGTCTATCTGCTCGACACGGCCAAGGATGCGTTCGACATCATCCTGCAGGTGGGCGCCGGCACGGGCCTGCTGTATCTCGCGCGCTGGTTCTGGTGGCGCGTGAACGCGTGGTGCGAGATTGCCGCGATGGTGAGCTCGTTTCTCGTGTCGCTCGGCTTCCTCGCGCTCGCACGCGCGGGCACGCCGGTCAGCACGCACCGCGCGCTGCTCATCACGATCGCGATCACCACCGTGTGCTGGGTGATCACCGCGTTTGTGGCGCCGGCCACCGACCGTGACGTGCTCGTCGCGTTCTATCGCAAGGTGAGACCGGTGGGCCCGGGCTGGGCGCCGATCCGCGCCATCGCCGGCGATCTCACCGACGACGGCACGCGGGGCGACAACATTCCGCTGGGCCTGCTCGGCTGGCTCGCCGGCTGCGCGATGATCTGGTCGGCCCTGTTCGCCGTCGGCAACGTGCTCTACGGCCGCATGGGCTACGCGATCGCCCTCGTCGTCGTCTGCCTGGCCACCAGCGCCGTCGTGATCGCCGTGATCAAGCGTCAGTGGCCGACGACAGCACGGTGAGAGTGGTGACTCGGGGTCGCGACATGCCTGGCCAACTCCCTTCGACGCGTGTGGACGCGGCGTACGACTATCCGCCCGACCTTGCCAGGTTCGCCCTGGACCGGTGGTCGACGCCGCCGCCAGCCGCGCCGCAGGCTCCGGTGCCGGAACTGGCCACGTTGACGCATTTCCTGTCGGCGTGCTACCAGGCGAGCCTGCTGCGCGAAGAAGAGCGCCCCGTGACATTCCGCGCGATCCTCGCCTCGCCGGACCAGTTCCCGGCTGGCGGCGTTGCGCCAGCCGGCTTGCGTCGGCTCGCCTTCTGCGACGCGTGTCCGCTCGATGCCAATCAGCTGCGACGACTCGCCGTGGCGGCCGACATGCACCGGATGCTCATCGGCGCACACCAGGACGGCGACGGCAGCTTGCGGATCTGGGGCCTGGTCAACTCAGGGCCGCGCTGGCTTCGGGACGTCCAGGGCGGCCGGCGGGCGGGCGCGCCACTCCCGGCGGTGCCTGTCGCGCATGTCGAGGCGCCGGGCGTCGTGAGCGTGTACCGCGGACCGGAACTCGTCGCAAGACTTCAGGGAGGCCGCATCTCGGGTTCGCGGGCGGACGCGTTCGCGTCCACGTGGCTGCCCGATCGATTCGCGGACCTCCGTGCGGAGATGGAGGTCCGCCACTTCCGCGCGCGTGAGGCGTCCGCCGTTCACTGGGCACCGATCGCGTCGAACCTCTCGCACGCCATCTCGCAACGCATGATGAAGCGCGCGATCGCCCTGCTGCGCCACGCGCGACACGGGGGCACGATCGTCTTCGTGCCGATGGAGACCGCGCAGGATCTGTGTGCTGCCGATCCCTTCATCGATCTCAAGTACGGCTTCGAGGACGTCCCCAGGCAGGGGTCGTTTCCCGATCTCGTCGTGTCCATCCTGAACCGTCTCG
Source organism: Acidobacteriota bacterium (assembly GCA_020845575.1). Classification (NCBI taxonomy): domain Bacteria; kingdom Pseudomonadati; phylum Acidobacteriota; species Acidobacteriota bacterium. The sequence goes on from JADLFL010000076.1 coordinate 98,124, forward strand.
CCGCCCTCCATGGCGACGGCCCGCGCCCGAACGACCCCGTCGGGTGGGCGGAGTTCGAAACCACGCCTGACGATGAGTTGGCCACGCTCGATGAAGCACTCTTCGAGATGGCCCATCTCATCGCCGGACTCGCGTCCACCGACGGCGCCGTCGTGTTGAACAAGCAGCACGACATCCTCGGGTTCGGCGGGATGATCTCCGGCCGACTGCCGGCGGTGAGACGCGTGGACAGAGCGCTCGACCTCGACGGCAACGCCGTCGCGGAGGAAGGCACCGAGAACGTCGGAGCCCGTCACCGGTCCGCGTACCGGCTGGCGGGCGCGCTGCCGGGCGCCATCGTCATCGTGATCTCGCAGGACGGCGGCGTGCGGTTCGTCGCCCAGAAGGACGGACGCGTCACCTACTGGGAGCAGGAATGACCGGGTGGAAAGTGCGTCGAATGCCCGTCGCGCACGCCCGCGCTGCTGCCCCGGTCGCCGCTGGCCGGTCTGCTGATCGATGTTCCAGCCGAACTTCGACGTGATCACGACCTCGTCGCGGAACGGCACGATGGCCTCGCCCAGAATCCGCTCGCATTCATGCGGGCCGTAGGCTTCGGCGGTGTCGAAGAACGTGATGCCCCTGTCGAACGCCACGCGGTTTGCGACCAGGTCATGTTCCGGTGGTGGATGGCCTGTGATTCAGGGCGGAGGGGTGCCGGTCACTGCGGTCAGCGCCGCAGTCGCCCTGGGCCATCCGGCGTAGAAGGCCACGTGGGTCAACGCCTCCACGACCTGCGCGCGCGTGAGGCCACTGGCGACGCCACGCTGCACATACGGCTGGAGTTGGTCATGCGCACCCATACCGGCGAGTGCGGCGATCGTGACCAGACTTCGATCGCGGACACTCAGGTCGCCGCGTCGCCAGAGGTCGTCGAACACGACCTCGCTGGTGAGCTGTGCGAACTTCCGGGCGGTCGCCGCCACGGCATCGCTCACGCCTTCGCGCCGTGACGTCTTTGCACCGGCGGTAGCGGTACGAGCCGCGGCGTCGGCAAGCGCCTGCGTATCGACGTTGCGAGCGGTGTACACCTGCTCGTACGCCTCGAGCGCCGAGACCGCATTCGGCCATCCGGAGTAGATCGCCAGATGGGCGAGCACGCCTGATGCCTCCGACGGCCGCAGGCCGTTGTCCAGCGCCCGCCCCAGGTGCCCGGTCAACTGGGCCGACTTTCCCGTGGCGATGAGCACCGAAATCGTCACGAGACTCCGGTCGCGCGGCGACAGCTCGGTACGCCGCCACACGTCGCCGAACAACACTTCGTCGGTCAGCCGTGCGAGCCCAGGCGCGAGTCGTTGTTGCCGGGGTCCGGACGGTCGCATCGTGCCCTGCGCCGGCGCGCCGCGTTGCGCCTGCGGGGCCGCGTGGTACTGCTCGTCGGTTACCGGCTCCATCCACTGCACGGTCGTGCCGTTCTGGTGCTCGCTGACGGCGATGTGGGTCATGGACGCGCGCGGTGACGCCCCATGCCAGTGCTTCTGGCCGGCCGGGATTCTGACGACGTCGCCCGTGCGGATCTCCTGGACGCCATCACCCCATTGCTGGACTCGGCCGACGCCGGCGGTCACGATCAGCACCTGGCCGCGCGGATGCGCGTGCCACGCGGTGCGGGCGCCGGCCTCGAACGTGACCGTTCCGCCACTGGCATGTGAGGGGTCGGCCGCCTCGAACAGCATCTCGACGCGCACCGCACCCGTGAAGTTCTCTGTCGGTCCTGGCCGGACGGCGCGAGAGCCGCCGCGCGTGATGTCCACCGTCTGTGCCTCCGCCGACGCCGACGCAAGCAGCGCCGTCGCCGTGACGATCAATACCGGGAGATTCATGGATGCTCCGATCGTTGCCTCAGCCGGATCTCGGGCTGCTGCGATCAGCGGCCGAGTGTGCGCGCGAAGAACGGCGTCAGCTTGCCCATGGCGGCCTCGACATACTCGGGCACCCAATAGGTCTCGATGTGTGTTGCGCCATCGATCGTGAACAGTTCCTTGTCCTTCGTGCCGGTCGCCTTGTGGAACGCGTCCTCGGTCATGTACAGGCTGTCGGCCTTGCTGCCGGCCATCATGAGGAGCGGCTGGTCGATCAGGGCGATCTGATCGGTGGCATCCCACCGCATCAGGTCCAGCAGGCTGCTCATGGTGTACCTGAAAGTCGAGCACGCGTGCGCGTGGGTCCGCCAATAGTACTGGTACCCCTGCCGATACATCTCGAAGGGCAGAACCGCGATCTGCGCATCCGTCATGTCGGCATCACCGGCATACGAGACCGGACCACCCGCCATCTCCCGGGCGCGAGCCTCCGACGCCTGCCGCAGACGTTCCTGGATCGTGTCCAGTTGTGAATCTGCGAAGCCGTTCCGCCGCACTCGCCCGGAGTTGAACATGCTCAACGTCGCTACCGACGTGAAGCGCTTGTCGGTCTTGGCCGCAGCCAGCGCGTAGCCGCCACCGCCGCAGATGCCGAGCACGCCCAGGCGCGTCCCATCGGCGCCAGGGTACCTGGTGATGAAGTCCGCCATGCCGTGGATGTCCTCGATGCGATAGGCAGGCTTGTCGACGTTGCGCGGCGCGCCACCGCTGCCGCCCTGATACGCGGCATCCGCGGTGATCGTGATGTAGCCCTCCGCGGCGAGGCGCTGGGCATACAGCCCCGCGACCTGTTCCTTGACTCCGCCGTTCGGATGCGCGACGACGACTGCAGGATATGTCCGCTGCGGGTCGTGGTTGGCCGGGGTGTAGACGTTGCCGACGATGTCCAGGCCGGTCAGCTTGTAGGTGACGGGACGGATGTTGACCTTGCCTGGCTCGTTCGTCGCGATGGCATCGCGATACACCAGGGTCCACGGATTCTGTGTCGACGTGCGTGCGTTGGCGGTCGCGTTGGTCATGGCTCGAACTCCTGGTACTGCACCCGAGAGCACCAGCGCGGAGGCTCCGAGGAACTTGCGTCGGCTCGTGTTGATGGCGTGAGCGGTCATGACAGCTTCTTTCCGGCAAGGAACTGCGACACCAGATCGGCGATCTGCACGTTGTTCAGGTCGGACATCAGGACGTGCGTGTTGCTGCGGATGCCGACATCAGGAAGATGCACGAGTTGGGCATCGCCGCCATGCCTGTTCACGATGTCGACCCAGAGCCTGGCCATCGCGAGCCGCACCCGCCAGTTGTCCTGTCCGCGGGCCGTGGGCGGCTCGACCGGAAAGTTGTCGCCGTAGTGAATGGCGATCGGGATGCGGGTGAGCTTCTCGCCCGGATGACCAGCGCCGACGCGTCGCGGGCGGTGCGTGCCGCGCCTGGTGGCGCGCAGCCCGCCGTCATCGATGGCAAGGCGAGCGCGATGGCGAGGCTGGACATCTGGTGTGTCACGGAGGGTTCCTTCGTGTGCGCTGACGCTCGTGTCGCTGTCGCGCCCGTCCAGCATAACCAGCCGCACCGCGTCCGAGTAGACCGTCAGACGTGGATGGGGATGTGAATGTCATTCATCAATGCAGTTCCACAACCTGAACGTCCCTCACCTCAGTCCTCACGGTGGCGGACGAGCGGAGCTTCACGAAGGCGGCGAAACGGCTGGGCGTGTCTCGGTCCGCGCTGAGCCATGCCGTCCGCGGCCTGGAGGAACGTCTTGGCGTGCAGTTGCTGGCGCGCACGACGCGCAGCGTGGCACCGACAGATGTCGCACGCACCCGCAGAGGGCTGCAGTCGATTGTGTGTGCGTCGATGGCGGTGCCGGCGGACGTGATGATGCGCGGGCCGCGTCGCGGCATCGTCGGTCGCGCCGGCGCAGGCGTCGATCGGGGACATGCTCAGCGGCCCGTGAGGTGATCCCATTGCGCGCCGGCCTGCTCGACGGCGGCGGCAACATCCTGCGCCAGCATGTAGCGGTCGGCAACGAGCCGGGTGCAGGCCGTTTCGATGCGCGCCAGGTAGGCGCGGCGATCCGGGTAGCGTTCTTCGATTGACGGCCGCGGGTCGCCCGACGCCAATCGCTCCGCCCTGGTACGCGCAAACGGCAGGAACGAGCCCACCATGCTGAGGAGTTCATCGGGTGCGCCGATGTCGGGCCGTCGGAGATTCCAACCCGTGTGCGACGCGAGCGGCACCTGGATGATGGGCAGGCGGATTCCCGCGATCTCGTTGCCGTCGCCAGGATCCACTTGCGGCACCTTGTTGACGAAGGGCGTGCCGAGCCGCGGTGGTTCGAAGGCGATGATGCCCTTGGTCACGAACTCCGGGCCGAAATCGAGACGGTCGGCGTGGTGCATGCGCTGCGGCACGGCCACTCCGGGTATCTTCGGGAAGCGCAGGTCCTTCAGCGCCACGAGCGTCCCGTCGGCAACCGTCGGATAGCGCGATGCCGGTGGTTCGACGCCCGTCTGAAGCCACTCCTGCATGCCCACCAGGAGCGCACGCATCGCGTAGCGGAAGTCATGTGCGTTGCCAGGGTTCTGGCCCGCTCCCGCAGTCGGTGGGAAGCGGCCGGGTCCGTGCTGACTGCCCGCGAGCAGGTAGATGCGGGTACTCGGATCGGGGGCAACGTCGCGTGCCCCGTCCAGCGTGGTGTGAATGAGCGAGGCGGCGCGCCCGTAGTACTCGTACGACGAGTTGGTCTGGAAAATCCGCGGCACCACCTTGGCGGCCTTCACACGCGTCAGGAGCCCGTCGGTGCGCCCGGTCTCCGGGTCGGTCTGCTCGACATCGCTGAACGGGAAGACATCGGTCGGGTAGAAGAAGTTGAAGTGCGGACGCGCGTCACGCGAGGGCTGCGCGAAGCGATGATTGAAGCTGCCACGCCCGCCGCCGGCCACGTGCGCCCATACGCCATCGAACGCCTGGCGTCCGCGCTCGTCGGCGTTGAACCCCTGGTAGAGGAACATCCGCAGGAATCGTCCGGTCTGCGACGAGCCGAAACCAATGGTCCGCGCGTATCGCGGCCAGTCACTGCCCGTGCGGCCGGCGAGCACGCCGGCGCTTCCGTACTTCAGGAACGACACGAAGTCGCGCACGGCAGCCAGGCCGAGCCCGACCACGACGGGGTTCTCGGCCGGATAGACGATCTCGTAGATCTTTCCTGCCTCGAATCCGGATGCCATGAAGACGTGCGCGCGGCTCGGCACCGGCTTACCGTCGACCTCGCGGGCAAACTGCCAGCGATCGCGCGGGATCACCTCGCGCGGGTCGTTACGGCGGGCACGCACCGTGAGCCGGATGCCGGGGTCATCCGGGTCGGCCACCTCATAGGGCCGGTGCGTCCGGTCGGCGACATGGAAGCTGAGGCTCTTCACGTTGGGGACGAAGTCGGACCGCACCCACCCTCTGATGGGCTTACCGTCCTGCGTGGCCACCGGCGCGTGGAACCGCAGCAGGTGCGGGTTGGGCGGCGTGCCGGGCTTGACGCTCGTGTACACCGTCTCGAGATGGTCGGCGACGTCAGCCTGCCATCCGACCCACGCCAGCGTGTAACCACGTTCCATGAGGAAGCCGTCGCCGAAGTGCTCCGGCGTGCGCGGATCGAGTGACGTGCGGGCCATGCTGAACGTGTCCAGCAGACCTTTGCGGCCCCGGTTGCCGACCTCGAAGAGCACCGTGCCGTTCCCCTTGGCCGGGTCCACGGGACGCAGAACGTACAGATCGGACGAGGACTCGACGCGCCCGTCGGCGTTGCGCGGCGCGAGGCCGGCGTCGACGATCGCCCGGTTGGCCGGCAGATCCGGGTCGATCGCGAAGTGAATCCTGCCGACCACACGCTCATAGGGGCCGACGGCACCGAACGCGCGTCCGTCCAGGACCGGTTCCCGCTTGATGATCTCGACTCTGACGACTTCTGCGTCGGCCGGGTGTGCGGCACACAGGGCGATTCCCAGGCCGATCGTCAGCCGCCAATTGCGAATCCTCACGTCCATCCTCCTCACCTGTCGGCCGCACCCCTGGCGACGACAGCAGGTTTCAACACCAGCGTATGGGCCGCGGCCTGCTCGACGGCCGTGCGCGAGTACCGCAGCGGAAAGTACTGCCCCCTGGACCACGGCTCCCGCAGGTTGCCGTAGTACGGGCTGCCCGGCTGCGCCGACTGCCCCGGCGTGTTGGTCACGCGCGAGTCGTCGAGATTGGAGAAATCGATGATCTCGCGGAACGTCGCGCCTGTGGAGGCCACCGTGTCGCCGCCGCCGTCCCGCTCCACGCCTGGCAGATCGTAGGCGCTCACGAGTGGGTGCGGGAACTCGCTCCGATGCAGGCGCCCCCACCGCCATTCGCGCCTGTCGGCGCCGAGCGTCCTGGTGAGCGTGTCCACCGCCTTCTCGAGTGCCGTCCGAGCCGCCGACGTGCGTGCCACGGTCGGAGAGGCGAGAGCGAGGTTCCGCACCGCCTCGCCGACACCGCCGCGGCCAGGGTCGCCGTCCACCTCCAGCGCGTCCGGATCCAGATGGCGGCGCCAGGTGTTGTGGATCGCCGCCGCGGCGCTGCCGGCCACGTAGCGACCATCCCACGCCAGCATCGTCTGGCGCGCCCACTCGACGTCCTCCCGCCCGGACGTCCACGTCCGCAGGAACGCCTTCTCGGCCTCGAGATATGGCCAAGTCGTGTCGTGCTGGACGCGCTCGAAGTCCTTCGGACCGAGCCGGGTGCTCCCGCCGAGGACCTGATTGAGACGATCCCAGCGCACGTACGGCCCGCGCTTGAAGAAGAGCGGGGGATAGTACCCGGCGGGCATGATGTTGTGATTGGCCGTCGCGATCCAGCCACGAGCCGGGTTGAACTCGTACGGCAGGTCGTCGCGGAAGCCGTTCCATCGGTAGGCGCCCGTCCCTGGTACGGGCATCCGGCCGTACCAGCCGCCCTCGCGGCGGGGCGTGAGGCTCGACGCGTGCCACGCGATGTTGCCCTCGACATCGCCGCAGATCATGTTCTCGGACGGCGCCAGGTAGTGGCGCTGATGTGTAAGGAACTCTCGACAGGTTGGCGTGATCGATGCCTGGTTCAGGCGCAGCGCGCCGAGATACTCGGCGGTCCCGGGTTCTTGCAGCGTCGAACGCAACGCGTACGCGCGGTGATTCACGAGGTCTTCGTAGAAGATGGGCCCGTGCCGACTGTACTTGCGTTCAATCGTCCGGTCCGCGCCGCCGCGCACCGCGATGGTGTCGGCAACAACACGCAAGGGGTACCACTCGCCCTGCCATCTGGCCTGGCCCGGATCGGCCGGGTTCAGTTCCTCCACGAACACATCGTCGTAGTCGGTGCCGACGATCGTCAGCCCCCAGCCGACCCGCCCGTTGTGGCCGATCGCCACCCCGGGAATCGCCGGCTCGGTCGCCCCGATGACGTCCCACCCCGGGGCGACGAGGTGGACGATGTAGCGCAGCGAGGGGTTGGCGACCTGCCGGTGCGGATCGTTGGCGAGCAGCACGGCGCCACTGGCGGTGTGCGTACCGCGGAACACCCAGTTGTTGCTGCCCGGTGCGTGCTCGGGCGTGCCCATGTCCAGCGAGGCGACGGCGCCGGGCGCACCGCGGTAGGCGTCGAGCAACGGCGGCCGCGGGAACGGCACGACGGGCAGGACGCCTTGGAGAGCGTCAAGAACCGACGGCGAGAGGATCGAGAGGTCGAGCCCCCGCGGAACCGTCAGCGGAATGTCGGGGTCCTGCCGCGCGCGCCGGCTGGCCTGGTCCACACCGAGGCGCGCCACATCGAGGGCGAACCGGAGTTCCGTGCGCGCGCTCGTCAGCGAGCGCGCCGGTACGCGCAGGACGACATCGCGGATGGTCCATGGCTCCGGCGTGATGCCCGTCAACACGAACTCGACCGGCAGGTTGCCGCGATGGGCGTCGATGTAGGCGTTCACGCCGCTGGCAAACGCGGTGAAGATGCGCCGCGCTTCCGGGTGATAGCTGGCAAACTCGCGGTCGTCCCACGGTCCCTGGTACTGGACGAGCCGCAGCAGGCGGTCGTGCGCGACCGCCTGCTCGCCGAGGATCTCCGCCAGCCGGCCGCCGTTGTAGCGACGCCACAGCTCCATCTGCCAGAGGCGGTCCTGCGCCTGGACGTAGCCCTGGGCGAAGAACAGGTCGTCGGTATTCGCCGCGTAGATGTGCGGCACGCCCCACGTGTCGCGGATGATCTCGACCGGTGCGCGGAGACCAGCAACCGTCTCGCTGCCGTCGATCCGGCTGAGCGACTGCCGTGCCAGCGCATCGAAGGAGGGCGGGGCCGGTGCCTGCCCCGCCACCCGCGACCACAGCAGGACGGGCACCAGCACCAGCAGTGCGACGATGCTTCGCGGCATGGTCGTTCCTGTGCCTCAGAAGTTGAACCTGATACCCAGTTCCGCCGTGCGCATGTCGAGGGCCGAGGTGATTCGTCCGAAATTGGCCGCGCCGAGCGTGGTGTTGGGCGCCCCCCAGTTCACCTCGTTGAACACGTTGAGGATCTGCGCCTGCGCCGTGAGGCGATAGCGGCCGGCGAACGCGAACGTCTTCATGATCGAGAGATCCGTTCGACTGTAGCCAGGCCCGCGCAGCATGTTCCGTGGGGCGTTGCCGAACGTGTACTGCGCGGGCATCGCGAAGGCCGCCGGATCGATGCAGTCGACAAGTCCCAGGCCTGAGGGATTCGGCCGGCAGTTCAGACTCACGTCGCGCAGGACGTCGGGCCGCTGGTTGGGGCTGCCGACATTGGCCCGGTCGCCCTGGATGACGACGTTGAGCGGCGTGCCGCTCTGGAAGGTCGCTACGCCGCTGACCTGCCAGCCGCCGGCAAGGGTACGCACCCACGCGGAGTCGGAATCCCTGAAGAACGGCAATTCGTAGATGCCGCTGATGACCAGGCGATGGGGGACATCCCACGACGCCGGCCCGTAGTCGCTCCAGATGTCGTAGTTGTTCACGATGCGGCCGCCGGCGTTGGAGTGGTCGGCCATGTCGCGCGTGCGCGACCAGGTGTAGTGGGCGTTGAGCGCGAGGCCGGCGGTCATGCGACGCCGGACCACCGCGGTGACCGCGTCGTAGTCGGACACGAGGTCGTTCTCGATCACGCGAATCTCGCGGAACAGCTGGTTGGGGCGCCTTGGGTCGATGGCGCCAGGACCCGGCAGGGGCGTGTTCGCGTAGTAGCTGCGATCCAGGTGAGTGGTCCGCGAGGCGAGGTACTGGAGTTCGACCACGGTGGCCTTGAACAGTTCGTGCTGCACGTCGACGCTCCACTGGTTCTTGCGGGCGTTCGGAAGGTCGCGGTTCGGGGTCACCATATTGGGCGGCCCCGCCGGGCCGACGACACCGGTGGGCTGGCTCAGGCTCATCGTCGGGTTGGCCGGGTCGTTGGTGTAGGTGGTTCGCGCCGCCAGCGGGGGGTTGTTGGTGAGGAACGTGAACGAGTTCATCTGGTTGGGGTTGGAGTAGATGCCCCACCCGGCTCGCAGGACGGTCTTGTCCGACAGGCGGTACGTCGCGCCGATGCGCGGCGCGATGTCGGTCTTGTTCGGCTCGTGGAACTCGAAGCCTGGTGACGGTAGTGTCGCCGGGATGATCTGCGTGCGGGTGTCGTCCAGTTCGGTGGCGTATCCGGAGTAGGTCTGGACGGGCGTATTCAGTTCGTAGCGGAGACCCAGGCTCAGCGTCACCTTCGGTCCGATCTGCCACACGTCGTTGACGAACAGGCCATTGCGCCAGCCGCCGACGTGCCCGGGAATCTGGTCCGACGATGTGACGACGGTGCGCGGCAGTCCGAGCATGAAGTCGGCCATCGAGTAGCCGGTCATGTCGCCGTTGAACGTGAAGCTGCCGCGCGGCGTGTTGGCGGCGCGCCGGCCGGTCTCGAGACGTCTGAGGTCGAACCCGGCGCGGATGTTGTGGGTGCCGCGGGTGTACGACAGGACGTTGGCCACCTGGAAGGTCTTGTCGAACTGGAACCAGTTGGTGCCGCCGGCGCCGAGGCCGCTGAAGGCGGTCGGGGAGAACGAGGGAATGCCCGAGTTGCCGTACACCACGTCGGCGTCGAATCCCGGTATGCCGAGGGCGGCTCCAGAGCCGGTGACGCCGTTGACGTAGTCGGCATTGACGGTGCTGAAATCGAGATCGTGATAGCCGATGCGGAAATCGTTGTGCAGATTCGTGCTGAGCGTGTGCGTGTAGGACGCCAGCCAGTTCTTGTTGACCCTGGGCTGGAACACGGCGACGCTCGCGATGGGCGATGGCGTCAGGACCTCGTCGCTCTCCATCCAGTTGTAGCGGAACGACAGGCGGATACGGTTGCCGAGGTTCTGATCGACCCGGGTGATGACCTGATTGTGCGAGTCGTTGTCGAGCGCCGGTCCCTGGTAGTTGGCCGCGGTCCCAGGCAGGTTGGCGCGTGGATAGAAGTCCATCAGTTCGAGGGCGATGGGCGACAGCATCGACGACGGGATGACGTTGCCCGGGAACGGCTGGCGCGTGAACGGATTGCGGATCGGCGTGGCGATCTCCGAGAAGTCGCCACGGCGCATCCGATCGGTCGGCACCGAGATGATGGGACTGGTCTGCCCCTTCTGGCGGACGCCTTCGACGGCAGCCATGAAGAAGGTGCGATTGCGTCCGTCGTAGAACGGCAGGACCACCGGGCCGTCGAACTGGACGCCGAACTGATCGCTGCTCTGCGGGTTCTTGGCCACGGCGCGATTGTCGAAGTACCCGCGCGCGTTGAGCGCCTCGCTGCGGTAGTACTCGTAGCCGGTCCCGTGGAACGTGTTGGTGCCGCTCTTGGTCACGACGTTGACGTTCACGCCGAGAAACGAGCCGTACTCGGCCGACGTGCTGCCCGTTTGCACCTGCACTTCCTCGACGGCCGCCTGGATGGGGCGCATGCTGGTCATCGCCAGCAGGTTGGAACTCGAACTGATGCCATCGAGCGTCATGTTGTTCTGGATGTTGCGCTGGCCGGCCCCGCGAAAGCTGTAGCCGATATCGCTCGAGTTGCCGCTCAGGACGCCGGGCGTCGTGCTGGCCAGGGCCCAGACGTTCCTGTCGGCCGTGGGCAACTCGGTGACCGCTCGTGAATCGATCGTCTGTGAGAGTGCCGCGCGGTCGGTGGCCAGGGTGGTCGACGCTCCTTCGACCACCACGGTCTCGGTGAGTGCGCCGACCTCGAGTACGGCATCGCGGCGGACCACCTGGTTGCCTGCAACCTCCACGCCCGTGGCTTGGTACGTCTTGAATCCCTGGAGGGCGACGCTGATCTCGTACCGCCCCAACGCGACATTGGGAATGGTGTACAGCCCCTCGCCGTTGGTGGTCACCTCGTAGGTGTCGCGCGTGCCGACGTTGACGGCGGTCACCGTCGCACCGGGAATCACGGCACCGCCGCTGTCGCGCACGGTCCCCACCAGGCCCGTCTGCGAGGCCAGCTGCGCAAGCGCCCCGGTCGGACACGCGACGCACAGCATCAACACCAAGAGAACTCGAACTCCGGACATCGTGTTGCTCCTTTCATCCGGGGGCGCGGCTGGCGCGACCCGGGTCTGACCGCTCATACTCGTCCGCTCGTCACGCCGACGACGACGCTCTCGATGCCGAGGGCATCGGCAATCCGCCGCAGCGTTCCGGCCCGATGACCCACGCCGAGCGCGAAATGGTGCGTCGGCCCCTCGGCCACCCATTGCTTGAGAAACGTCCGCACGTCGGGCTTGAAGAAGCCGCGCGTGTTGGTGTTGCCCGTCGCCGGGATCGGTCCGGCCACGCTCTCGCCCTCGGCGAGGATGAACTTGAACGTGCCCCGCGCCGTCACGCCGATGCTCAGCATGGTGATCGGGCCTTCGCGGATCTTGAACTCCACGCTGGCACCGCGCCCGGGCTTGCCGTGGTACGCCGCCAGGCTGCGCAGCGAGGGCCGACCCTGCGCGATGTTGATGTGGTGCGGACCGTCGTGCCCGACGAGCACGAAGCCCTCGCGGAAATCGACCGGATGGAACTCCGCGAAGCTGCCGCCGATGTCGATGCGGTCCATCAGCAGCATGGCGATACAGGTCTTGAGGTCGGATTCGCCGCACATCGGGAAGCCAGCCGCCGTGAGCAGGGAGTTGCCCACGATCAAGTTGGTCACGATGTGCCGCAGTTGGCTGCCTGGCTGCCCGGCGTAGTAATAGGCCAGGCCGTCCAGGTCGTGGTGGACCACGAACCGCTCGAGCGTCGCGGCCACGCGCGCGGCCACCTCCAGGTCCTCGTCGGTCAGCCGGCGGGTCAGCGGATCGGCGCCGGGGTCCGGCGTGTCGAACAACGCGAGAATCTCGTCGACCTTGCGACGCACCTCCTCGTCGGTCACCGCCGCGGCCAGCGACAGGAGATCGTCGGCTTCGGTCTGCACGATGTGGCAGCCGAAGGCGGCGGTGAGCGCCGCCTGGTCTGTCTGCATATCGAGCATGTGCTCGATGGGATGGCCGAAGTGCCCGATCCGCGCGGTCCGGACGTCGCGGAGGGCCATCGCTACATCGCACCAGTCGGCAAGGTCGGCCTCGGCCTCGGGGTCGTTCTCGAGCGTCCCGAGAACGACGGGCGGCGGCCGCCGGCCCATGCGGATGGCGACGCCGGTGAACTCCGGGACAGAGCAGAAGTCGTCGTTGGCCAACTGCATGTGCGTCGTCGCACGCGCGTAGTCCAGGGCAGCGAGCGGCTGGAGGGCCACCAGCACGATCGGCACATCGAGGTTGCGAACGATGTTCGCGAAGGTGGCCGACGTCGCATACGTCAACATGTCGCAGAACACGATGTCGAGGTCGGCAGCCTTGAGGCGCGGCAGGACCGCGTACGCGTCCTGCGCCTTGTCGACCATCCCGAAGTTGGTCACGCGGACGCCGCGTCGTTCCAGCCTGGCGACGAGCACGTCCAGCTTCGCGAGCAGTTCCTCGAGCAATCCGGGGAACTGTGCCCAGTAGACGTGGTAGCCGACGCCGAACACGCCGACGTGCGCTCCACGAGGTTTGCGGCGCGGAATGGTCACGGCAAGTGTCCTCGGATATCGTCCGAGGCGACCGACCGCTGGCTGGCGATGACGAGCCACGCGATCGGGTACACCACGGCGGAGATGAGAAAGACGGGCGCGAAGCCGAATCGATCGACGACCGGACCCGTGATGAGATTGGACAGCATGGCGGCCACGCCACCGGCCATGCCGGTCAGGCCGACTGCCGTCGCCACGGCCCCGGATTCCACCGTGTCGGTGATCAGCGTGATGAAGTTGGCGATCCAGATCCCGTGCGCGAGCATGAGCACCGACATCAACGCGATGGCCACGCCAGGACCGTTGGCCACGACGACAAACCAGGAGGCCGGCGTGAACAGCGCCGCCCCCAGCATCCACGCCAGACGCGCTCGTCGCGGCGACCAGCCGCGCTGGACGAGCAGGTCTGACAGGCGCCCGCCGACGATGGTCGACAGGCCGACGGCGAGGAACGGGATCCAGGTCAGTGCGCCGATCTGCGCGAGCGACATGCCACGCTCGCGCGACAGGTACTGGGGAATCCAGAACATGTACAGGTAGAAGACCGGATCGAAGCAGAAGCGGGCCGCGACCAGCCTGGCCACGGCTGGTCGCGCGAGCAGATCACGGAACCGCACGCCGGAGCCTGCCGAAGGCGCGGCATGCACGGATGGCAGCCCGCGCGTGGCCAGCGTCCAGGCGACAAGCCATGCCATACCGAGCACGGCAGTGACGGCGAACGCGCCGCGCCACCCGAGCGTCTCGGCCCACCACGCCGTCAGCGGAGGCGCGAGCACGGCGCCGAACGCGGAACCGCCGTTGGCCACGCCCACGGCCAGCGCACGCCGGTGTGCGGGCATCCATTCGATGGCGCCCTTGGTCGCGCCGGGGAAGCACGCGCCTTCGCCTACGCCGAGCGCAAAGCGCGCGGCCCCGAGGCTCCACGCACCGGTCGCCAGCGCATGCGCGGCACTGGCCAGCGACCACACGCCGACGGCCAACCCCAGGCCGAGACGCGTGCCGAGCGCATCGAGCACGCGACCGCCCACGGCGAACATCACGGTGTAACTGGCGACAAACGCCGTCACGACGCGCGCGTACGTCGTGTTGCTCATCGTGAACTCGTCCACCAGCGTCGGTGCCAGCACGCTGAGCACCTGGCGATCCAGGAAGCTCAATGCCGTGGCACAGAACAGCAGGCCACAGAGGACCCAGGCGCGCGTTGTCGAGGGGAGGGACGCCTCGCTCATGCGCGCGTACCCCGCGTCCCCGATTCGCGGCGCTCGGCCGACGCCAGCGGCGGACCGGCCAGGACCACCACCCCGGCCACCTTCATCGCGCGTGAACGCATTGCGTCACATTCCTCCAGTGACAATCACGGACACGCGTTCACGGGATGAACGCGTCCGCCCCACTCGCACGACGTGCGAACCTCTCGTCAGTAGTCCACGACGGCGGACACGACCAACTCGAGCGTCCGCCTCACTCCGGTCTCGACGTCAGGAGGCGGATCGTGAAACTGATCGTGGGGATGCAACCGCCACGTGGCGCGGCTTCCGTCATACGGCACGTTCTGCGGCAGACCCCGTGCAGTCCATTGGTACTGCGCGTCCACGCCGCCGATCTTCCAGACCACCAGGTCGAGCGAGGGAACGACGTAGAGCCCGTAGCCATTGGTTCCGGACTTGAAGTACGCATCACGCGGGGCGCCAGCCAGGTGCCCGTCCTGGTTCGACGTGAACTGGAAGCTGTACATCGTGTGCGGGTTGTAGGGTGACGGCCTGGACGCGTGCTCGATGAAGCTTGCCGGCACGAGCTGCTGATTGCCCCAGCGTCCCTTGTGGAGCAGCATGTATCCGTAGCGAAGCATGTCCGTTGCCCGCACCGCGACACCGCCACCTCCCGGTGTGTTGGTCTGGGGCGTGCCATCGGCGGATGGCGGCCAGCCCCAGGGGCCCCATTGCATCGGCGTGGCCAGCTTCTCCCGAAGATAGTCCTCCATCAGTTGCCCGGTCACGCCGTGCACGAGGATGGACAGGACGTGGGTTGCCGAGGTGGAGTACACGTACCCGCCACCAGGCGCTGTCCACATCGGCGCACGCAGAGCACGGAGATCCCGGCCGAGCGACGGATCTGCGGCCGGCCCGGGTGCCAACGGGACCGCCTCTGAATCGACGTACCCGAAGCGGGGAACCGTGGGCGGTGCGCCGCCGCTGGCGTACTCGGACATGCCCGAACTCATCGCCAGCAACTGCCCCAGCGTGATATCGGCTTTTCTCGGGTCACTGAGCGGAAAGGCGTCTGGCAGGTACGTCCGCGTGAACACCTTGGTGTCCAGCCCATCGGGTAACCGATCGCGGTGATCTCGCAACATGATGCCGCACGCGATGGCGGTGAACGTCTTCCCGATGGATGCCGTGGACGGTGTGACATCACGAGACGCTCGGCCGAAGTATCGTTCGTAGACGAGCCACCCGCGCCTGATGACCAGCAATCCACCGTGTTGACTCGTCCGCTTCGCGTACTCGAACGCCCCATCGAGCCTGTTGACGTCGATGCCGGCGACCTGTCGCACCTGACCGGGATCTGCCAGCGTTCGCCACCCGCCCGCGCTGTCGGGTGGCGGGTAATAGACCTGAGCCGATACCGGTGCCTGGTCCTCGGAATCGGACACCGTACCGTCGATGCGTCCCGTGATGCCCTGGCCCGGTGACGGCTGGACGGCAAGGCACGAGAGAAGGCCGACGACGACTACCGATCGAATGATCTGTTGGCTGCGCGACAACGCGTCGTGAAACATCATCACTCCTCGAACAATCACACCGGTCACGGGACTGGCAGCGGACGGGTCGGTGCAGGCGTCCCGACGCGTGCCCGCAGCACGCGATCCGATTCGACGTGGGCATCCATCTCGCGCAACTGCTGCGTCTTCAACATCACGCCGATCGGCATGGCCGGGTCGTTGGACCAGAAGACGCCGGTGTCCTCGCGCACGCTGTACTGGTACCCGACCTTGTCGCCATAGATCCGCGTCAGCAGGCGGCCGTTGTCGAGCCGGTCCTGCCAATGCAGCACCGCATACGCCAGATCGATCTCCTGCACGAGCACGGGGTCCGCCGTCGTCTGCGCCGCCACCTGCCCGGCGGGATTGAAGATGGTCGCGTTGTCGCGCGGCGTCGCGGTCACCACCCAGTAGCGATATCGCTCGGCGAATCCCGCGGGGCGGATCGTCTGCGGACTGGCGCTCGGGATGACGACGATCTCTGCCCCACCCGCTGCCACCGCTGCGAACCCGTCGTCATAACTCATGTCCCAGCAGATCTGGACGGCAACCTTGCCGAAGTCCGCCGTGAACACCGGAAAGGTCCGGCCGGGCGTGATGCCGTTCTCGAGCTGGTCGCTCCCCAGTCGGCCGACCGGATGTACCTTGTCGTACACGCCGACGAGCGCGCCCGCGCGATCGAGGACGGCGGCGCTGTTGGTGTAGTGGCCGTCGACCGCGCGAATCAGCGGCACGACGAGATACGTCCGGTGCGCGCGCGCCATCGCGGCCATCCGGGTCAGCACCACGCCCTCGAGGGCGACGGCCTTGTCGGCCGCCGTCGCGTCGCGGCCCCGCTTGTCGGTCTGAATCGCGTGTTCGGGCAGCACGACGAGGTCGAGCCTGCCACCGTGGCCGTGCCGGGCCCGATCCGCGGCAGCGGCGATGACCTCTTCGGCCTGCGACAGCCGGGCGTCCAACACCCCGGTGAAGTGCTTCATCACCGTGGCCACCACGACCTTCCGCGGCGCGTCAGCGCTCCGGGGCGGCGTCGCCGGCCCGCGATGCTGGGCCGACGCCAGCGGCAGACCAGCGAGCAGTACCACCCCCGCCATCGTCATCACCCGTGAACGCATCGCGTCACTCCCTCAGAGCCGACGGATCTTCACCTCGTTCACTTGGTGAACGCGGTGAGATGAGCGCGTGACCCCATGAACCTCTTGATGTTGCGAACCTTGAATCTGCTGTGGAATACTCCGCGCCTGTTGAGTGACTGTCAATGGCCCATGTGTTCGCAAGATGAACACCGTGCCGTCCACTGACATGACCACGGCTGCGCGTAACGGTCCGGTGTTGAACACGCTCGCGAGGGGTCCGGCCGTGCTTCGTAGTTTCGAAGCGTTCGGCCGGCCGGCGACGAGGACTGAGGTCGCCGCCGCCGTGGCGATGAATCGGATGACGTCGTGCTGCCGCGCGACAACTGGCGAGCCTGCTACCCCCATGCGAAACCTCGAGCTGACGCGTTCACGCCTCTCCATCTGTGCCGGGCTGGTCATGATGCTGCTGGCCGGCGGCTGCCGTCGCCAGCCGGCCCTGCCACCGGGCAGTCCCGACAACGGCGGACTCGCCCTGCCGGACGGCTTCGAGGCCGTCGTCGTGCACGAGGGCGTGGGTCGCGCGCGACACCTCGCCGTGAGCGATGCGGGCGACATCTACGTGAAACTGCGCGTGCCACAGCCCAAGGGCCTGGTGGCGCTGCGTGACGCCGACGGCGACGGACGCGCCGAGCAGATGGAGGTGTTCGGTGCCTACGAGGACGTCGGGGACTACGGCACCGCGATGCGCATCCATGAGGGCCATCTGTACTTCACCACGGCCTCCGAGGTGTTCCGGCAACGCCTCACGCCGGGGCAACTCGTCCCCGACAGCCCGGTCGAACTGGTCCTGAAGCACGACACGACACGCGTCAAGCCGTACGAGCACGTCGCGATGCCGGTGGCCTTCGACAACGCCGGACATCTGTACGTGCCCTTTGGCGCGCCCGGCGATGTCTGCCAGGAGTTCAATCGCCGGCCTGGCGCGCCCGGTCTCGATCCATGTCCCGAACTCGAATGGCATGGCGGCATCTGGCAGTTCGACGCGCACAAGATCGGGCAGACCGAGCGTGATGGCCGCCGGTATGCAACGGGCGTTCGCAGCGCCGTCGCCATGGCGTGGAACGACGCGGTCGGCGCGTTATATGCCGTGCAGCACGGCCGCGGCCTGCTCTACCAATCCTGGCCGGACCGCTACTCCCGCTGGGCCAGCGCGCTGCTGCCGGCCGAGGAGTTCTTCAAGGTCACCGAGGGCTTCGACGGCGGGTGGCCGTACTACTACTACGACCAGGTGCAGGGCCGGAAGCTGCTCAATCCAGAGTACGGCGGCGATGGCCACGCGGAGGGCAACGGTCGTTCGTTGACCCCGCCGATTCTCGCCTTTCCCGGACACTTCGCACCCAACGATCTGGTGTTCTACACCGGCGATCAGTTTCCGGAGCGCTACCGGCAGGGCGCCTTCATCGCGTTCCATGGATCGACCAATCGCACGCCATACTCCCAGGCCGGCTACTTCGTGGCCTTCGTGCCGTTTGCCGATGGCATGCCGTCCGGTCCCTGGGAAGTCTTCGCCGACGGGTTCTCCGGCGTGACGCCCATCCCGAACACGAGCGACGCGGTGATGCGCCCGGTGGGACTGGCGCAGGGGCCTGACGGCTCTCTCTATGTCAGCGACAGCGTCAAGGGCCGCATCTGGCGCGTGATGTTCACCGGCGATCGGACGTCGTTCGGGCCCGCGCACCTGGCGCGCATGGCCACGCACATGGACCTGCCCCACGTGAGGACACCCGACGAAACAGCCGACGTGTTGGGACGTGAGCAACTCGACGCAGGCGGCAAGCTCTACGCCACCTACTGCAGCAGTTGCCACCAGCCGAATGGCAAGGGGGATGGCGCACGATACCCGCCGCTGGCGCACACGAGCCGGGTGCGCGGCGACAAGGGCGCACTCATCGACGTCGTGCTCCACGGCTTGCAGGGGCCGACCACGGTGGCCGGCGTCGCGTACAACGGTGTCATGCCGCCCCATGCGTTCCTGAGTGACGACGACGTCGCGCACCTCCTCACCTACATCAGGCGAAGCTTCGGGAACCTGGCACGCCCCGTCGAAGCCGCCGACGTCGCGGAGGTACGTGCCAGATCGGGCGCGCAGCGTCCTGCCAGGTAGAGGCGCGCCTCACACCTCCAGCACGCTGTCCGGGTCGGCTGTGGCCGACCCGCGCGATCGTCTGCCGCTTCCATCTGCCTGGTCGTGACGCCCGATCGTCGACGGTGATGGCCCGGAGCGCCGCCGTCAGTGGCTCGTGCGAGGTCGGCGACGCCGCGAACGTGCCGTCGCAACAGACGTCGCGTCGATCGTCTGCAACCAGCGTGCGAGCTCTTCCCGTACGTCCGTCGCGCGTGCTCCCTGGATCACCAGATACCGACCGTCTCGTTCCACTCCGCCGCGGGTGCTGAAGGCTTCCAGGACCGTGCAGCCGGCACAGAGGTCGCGGACCGTCTGCAGGCTGCGTCCGACGCCGTATCCCGCGTGCGTGTTGAACGGGACGACCGTCTTCCCCCGCAGATCGTGCGTGCGGAGAAAACTCTTCATCGGTGGCGGCAACTGCATCCCCCATGTCGGGAACCCGAGAAACACCACGTCGTACTGCTCGATGCGCTCGACGCTCGCCTTCAGGGGTGGCAGATGGCCGGTGTCGTTCTCACGCGTCACCTGTTGCACCGTGGCCTCGTAGTCGCTCGGATACGGCGTTGCCGGCTCCACCGCCGCGATCGTGCCGCCGACGCGTTGGTGGATGAGTTCGGCCACCGCCTTCGTGTTGTTGGTCCTGGACAGATACACGACCAGCACGTTCCGGCCGGCGAAGAGCGGGCGGGCATCGGCGGGTGACTCCTGCGCGCCCGAGGGGTCGGGGAGCCCACACAGCGCCGTCGCGATGAGCAACGATCCGACAGTGAATCGCACGGCGGCTCTCACGTGTCCTGGCGCCGCCGGCCGGGGCCGGATCCGCCGGCTCCGTCGAGCGACGTGCGAGGCCGGGCCCATCGCTGGACCCTGGCGACGCCGGCGGTGACGATGAGCACCTGACCACGCGGATGGGTGTGCCACGCGGTCCGGGCCCCTGGTTCGAAGGTGACGTTGCCCCCGCTGGCGTGTGACGGATCGACGGCCGTGAACAGCATCTCGACGCGCACGGACCCCGTGAACGTGTCCGCCGATCCGGCCTCGACGCGACGGGAACCGCCCCGTGTGATGTCCAACATCTGTGCCTCCATCGACGCCGACGCCAGCAGCGTCGCCGCCATGACGATGAGTGCCTGGCGTTTCATGTGCGCTCCGGTGATGGCTTCAGTCTGCCGTGTTGGCGTGTGCACGTCATGACGTCCAGCGTAGCCGTCCGGCCTCCCTCTGGGTAGACCGTCACGTCCGCATGGGGATGTGAGCCGCGTTCAGCAATGCACCTGATGATCAATGTCCTTTCAGCCGGAGCAGATCGAGTTCGTTCGCGGTGCCGAGCCGGGCGGCAACCATGTAGGTGCCGACGCCGCGCGACACGAAGATCCGGAGACTACCCTCTTCGTAGAGGCCTGCGTTGTAGCGATAGATCCACGCGGCCAGCAGCGTGCCCGGGAACACCTGTCCTCCATGAGTGTGTCCCGAGAGCAACAGGTCGACGCCGGCGGCGGCCAGATACGGAATCCCGATCGGGCTGTGGTGGAGCGCGACGGTCGGGAGGCTGTCGTCCACGGGAAACGTGGCCATCACCGACTTGATGGTCCGCTCGTCATCGGACGGATGCAGGTCGGCGCTGTGCTCGTCTGCGTTCATGTAGTTCAGGCCCACGATGCGGAGTCCGTGAATCATGACCGCCTCGTTGCGCAGCACGCGCACGCCCTGCCGCGCGATGGCGTCGAGCGCACGTGGCGAGCCGACGTACTTCTCGTGATTGCCCTCGACCAGGTACGCAGGCGCCGCGAGCGCGGCAAGCGGATCAAGCACGCCCGGCGCCAGCGCCGCCTTCGAGTCGACGAGGTCGCCGGTGATGACGACGACGTCCGGATGGTGCGCGTTGATGGTCTCGACCACGCGCACGAGGTACTCGCGGCCACGATGATGGCCCAGGTGGACGTCCGACACGTGCATCACGACCACGTCATGAGCCAGCCCGCGAACGGGGATTACGGTCTCGCGTACCGCGAACCGGCTGGCGCCACCGACGCCTGCCACTGTCGCGATTGCCGGCAGCAGCACGATCGCCGACCGCACCACACGGGGCGGCAGCGAACGAACGGCAGTGACCAGGTGCACAGCCAGCAGCGTCAGCAGCAGGTAGATGTACGTCAGGAACACAAGGCCGCCCGCGACGTACGCGATCCCGACCGCGCGGGCCGCCGGCACCGCACCACCAAAGGTGGCCACCATCGCACCGACCAACACGACGGTGACCGCCAGGCGGGCACGCCATCGCGCGCGCCACCCGAAAGCACGACGCAGACGACCGGCGACGTACCACGCCGACGCGAATGGCAGCCCCAGGAACAGCAGCGGAAAGGCCAGCAGGAACAGCGAACGCATCGCGTGGCCGGTTAACGCACCCGGTACGCCACGACCGTGTTGTGCTGGTCGGTCGTCATGTACATCGTCCGGGTCTTCGGGTCGTACAGGTTGATGCCGCCGGGCACGCGATCCGCCGTCGTGTCGAGCAGCACCTGGTGGGAGCCGTCAGCGCTGATGTAGTACACGAAGCCTCCCCAGTTGGTGGCGAGGAACTCCTTCCCGTCGACCATCTGGAGCCCGTTGGCGCGCCGGTCCATGCCCGTCGCCACGACGGTCCTGTTCTTCTGGGCGTCGATCTTCACGAGGCCTTCGCCGGTGTAGACGTAGAGATCCGTCCCCGAGAGCACGAGCCCCGAGGGCGCGCTGAGCTGCTCGACATACGTGCTCACCTGGTCGCCGCGAATCGCATGAATCTTCCCGGTGAACATGTCGCTGACGTACAGCAGGCCATCGGACGCGATGACGATGTTGTGCAGTAGCGTGGCGCCAGGCACGGGAATGCGCCGCACGATGGTGGCCTTCGTCGTGTCGACCACCACGACCTGGGCGAGGTCTGCCAGGTAGAGCAGGTCGCCCTGCTGGCGCATGCCCTTCGGCGCGTCGAGACCGGTCACCCATTCCACCTCGATGACCTTCCCGTCCATCCCGATCTTGCCGATCGAACCACGGCCGTCCTTCTCGAGCGGGGCGCCGTCCGTGTTGGACACGTACATGAACTGGCCGCCAGGCTCGATGACGACCTCCTCAGGAAACTTGAGCACCGCGTCGGTTTCCCAGAGCTTTTCGAGCGAGTGCTGTGTCGACGTCTGCGCATGCGCGCTCAGCGGCAGTGCCAGCGCCAGGGCCAGGGCTGGAATCACGATTCTCATGACGATCTCCTTGAACGGTGTCAGCGTCCTGCCGGTGCGAGCCGGATCACACGGCCCCCCGCGTTGTCAGTGAGGACCCACAGCGCGCCATCCGGGCCCTGACCCACCCAGCGCATCATCTGGCGCTGGTCCATCAGCAGGCGCTCTTCGCCGGTGACGCGCTCGCCGTCGAGCACGAGCCGTGCGATGTGCTGCCCGTTGTGCGATGCCACGAACAGGTTCCCCTTCCACTCCGGGATGAGGTCGCCGTTGTAGAAGGCCATGCCGGTCGGGCCGATGGCCGGGTCCCAGTAGTACGCCGGCTGTTCCATGCCCGGCGCCGAGGTGCGGCCGCCGTTGATGGGTCGCAGGTCGTACTCCGTGCCATAGGCAACCAGGGGCCAGCCGTAGTTCATCCCGCGCTTGATGATGTTGATCTCGTCGCCCCCGGCCTGGCCATGCTCGATGGACCAGAGCGCTCCGGTGTCCGGATGCCACGCCAGGCCCTGCGAGTTGCGGTGGCCGTAGGACCAGATCTCGGGCAGGGCGCCGGTCGTGCCGACGAGCGGATTGCCCGGGGCCGGGGTTCCGTCCGGGTTGATCCGCAGCACCTTGCCGAGGCGAGAATCGAGATCCTGCGCCTTGACGCGCAGCGCGGGCTCGAAGCGCTCGCCAACGGTCACGAGCAGCTTGCCTTCGCGGTCGAAGAGGAGCCGCGAGCCGAAGTGCGCCGGCATCGGGCGCGCCGGGTCCACCCTGAGCAGCACCGTCACGTCTTCGAGCGCGGCGTCATCGTCGCGCAGTCGTGCGCGGGCGACGGCCAGGCCGCTGCCGCCGCCGCGAGACTCGACGAACGTGAAGAAGATCTGGCGATTGGACCGGAACACGGGATCGAGCACGACATCGAGCAGGCCGCCGTCCCCTCCGTACGCGACCTTCGGCACGCCGCCTATGGCGTCGCTCACGGCACCCGATGACGTCACGATCCGCATGGTGCCCGGCTTCTCGGTCACGAGCATCCGGCCATCGGGAAGGAAGGCCAGCGACCAGGGGTGCTGCAGCCGCTCGGTCACGACGGTCGTCGTGACCGGCGTCGTCGTGCGGACGGCCAGGGCACGGGTCTGTCCAGGAAATGCCGGCGTCTGGCCCGCACCGTTCGGACCGCGCGTCTCGAGGGGCTGTCCGACGACCGGAGGCGCGTCCGGCACGCGCCCGGTCAGCACGAAGACCCCGCCGCGCGGGCCCTGTCCGGCAGCGGGCGCCGGGCTCCCAGGCGCGAAATGCGTGCTGAGGTATGTGACGATGCCGGGCACGTCACCATCGGCGACCACGGCGCCACGTGCACGCATGTCGGCGACCACGGCGCTCCACTCGTCGCGGGTCCGCTGCCGGCCAAGCACGGTCGTGACCAGGTGGCACCGGTTGCAGCCGCTGATCAGCGCGTCGCGACCGTCGCCTGGCGGCAGGGCGACGCCTGGCGCCGACGTGGTGGGTGCCGCCGGCATCTGGGCGCCCAGCGAGAGGGAGAGGGCCAGCAGACCCAGTGGAGCGAGCAGGCAGGTTGGATGCAGTCGCATGGGTGGCTCTACAGTCGTGGGTCCACGACATCCCGTGCCAGCGACACCCGTGTCGCTGGCACGACGTCGACGCGCGGAGGGGCAGACGCGTCCGCGACAGGCGCTGCTGCACGGTAGGGCACGGCGACGGCCTTCAGATGCTCGACCAGCACGAACGCCTGTTCACCCACCAGCGTCACGCCCGTGGCGCCGGTCAGCCCGTCTTTCACGACGCGGACGTCGGCGCGCGTGCCCTCGATCGTGATCTGCGTCAGCCGTCCGCCGCCTTCAGCCTGTAGCAGGACGTTGGGGCCGACTGCGCGCAAGCCGTCGGGCCGCTCCATGGGGATGGTCGTCTGCAACTGCTGCGGTGCGCCCGCACTGCCGTCGGGCTGCACCGGAATGCGGTACAGACGCCCGGTGAAATACGTATTGACGTAGAGCGCACCATCCGCGAGGAGGCTCACGCCATCGACGATGGCGAGTTCCTGCGGATCGGCCAGCCACACGTCCAGCGAGTCGGCGCCCGGCTTCAGCCGGAGGATGCGTCCGCCGAAGCTCTCGGTCACGTACGTCGTACCGTCTGAGGCAACGGCGATGTCGTTGCACAGCCCACCGCCCGGCACTGGATAGCGCGCCTTCTGGGCGCCGGTCTTCAGGTCGAACGCACGAACGGTCGTCTCGCCGGTCGTTGGCCCACCGGGCCGCCCCTGGGCATTGGAGCAGACCCACAGCGTGCCGCTCCGTTCGTCGGCGAGCACGCCGAGCACGTTCGTGAGGTCGTGACTCGACGCGAGGATCCAGGGTTCGGCCTGCGCCGCGCCGGGGCGCGCACGGTAGATCGTGCCCTTGGCCCTGCTGCCGAAGTACACGGTGCCGTCCGCCGTCGACGTGAGGTTCTCGGGCGAGACGTCGGTGTCGTTGATCGTGATCTCGGTGCGTGACTGAGCGATCCCAGGGGCGGTGCAGGCCATGGTGACGAAGGCCGCGAGGCCCGATAGCGTGATCCAACGGTGCATGTGCATGGTAGCGAGACTCCCGGCGACGCTCCACGGCGCGCCGATGGTCATCATCCCTGTGGGTGTGCGCGGCGTCATCCGACTTCTGGTGAGCGGTGGACGGGCGCGTGTGAACCGTGCGTCTGGCCGTGCAGACGTACCGTTCACACGGCCAGCACGACGGTTCGCCAGAAGCCGCAGGTGTTGGGGGAGAGCCGTCGTAGACTCGGCCCGTGCGGTGCGTTGACGACCACATGGCGACTCAGGACGAGCCGCTGCGCTATCCGGGCTTCTGGCTTCTGCTCGCGGCATGGCTGACCATCGGCGTGCTGACGTCGGCGCGGTACGTGCTGCAGCCGGCCAGACCCGAGCCGTTCGCACTGCCGATGACGCTGCTCTGGATCGCGTGTTTCGTGCCGTGGGCCGTGCTGTCGCCCTTGGCGTTCACGCTCGAGCGGCGGTTCCCGCTCGGAAGCGGCGCCTGGGTGAGCAATCTGGCGCGCCTGGTGGGTGCCAGCGTTGTCGTCTCCATGCTGGCGTCGCCGCTGATGCTGGGGGCGGCGGGGCTTGTGGCCGTGGCCATGGGGTGGCCGGGCGGGTTCTTGCGATACCCCTGGATGTGGTTCAGCCATGTGCCGGCCGCCATGCCCTGCTTCTGGTGCAGCGTGGCCGTGGCGTACTTCATTCGCACGCGGCACCAACTGCGGGCGCATGAGCGCCGCGCGGCCAGACTCGCACTCGACAAGGCCCATCTCGAGTCCGGCTTGAACCAGGCACAGTTGGAGGTGCTGCGGGCCAAGCTCAACCCGCATTTCCTGTTCAACAGCCTGCAGAACATCTCGGTGCTGACCAGTCAGGATCCCGAAACGGCCAGCGAGATGCTGACGCGCCTCGGCGACCTGCTCCACGCCGCGTTGCGCGGCGATGCGACGCCGGAGGTCACCGTGCACGACGAGACCGAACTGGCGCGCGCCTACGTCGCGCTCGAGCAGTTGCGATTCGGCGATCGCCTTCGCGTGACGTTCGACGTGGCCGCTGACGTCAGGTCGATGCTCGTGCCGTGCTTCGTGCTCCAGCCGTTGATCGAGAACGCCGTCGTCCACGGGCTCCGTCGCGTGCGTACGCGCGGAGAGATCACGATCGTGGCGCGGCGAGCGGGCGACGACCTGCTGCTGTCGGTTGCCGACAACGGCGTCGGACTTCCGTGTGCGGATCCCGCGGAACTGACGCTCGGGGTGGGACTCGGCGCGACGCGTGAGAGGATCGCCCGCCTCTATCCGGACGCGCACTCCTTCGCCATTCGTTCCGCGCCGGGCGGTGGCGTCGAGGTGCGAATCACGTTGCCGCTCCGGCCGTCGACAGACCATGCCCGCGCCGTGCCGCTGACCACCAGTGCCTGACCTCCGCCTGCTCATCGTCGAGGACGAGCCGCTCATCCGTGTCGGCATCCGGAATGCGGTCGCCGGCCTGCCTGGCGTGGTCGTCGTCGGTGAGTGCGAGTGCGTGGCTGATGCGGTCGTCGCCATCACATCGGACACGGTCGACCTCGTGCTGCTGGACGTGCAACTGCCCGACGGAACCGGGTTCGACGTGGTGCGGCAGGTGGGGGCCGAGCGCATGCCGACCGTGATCTTCGTCACGGCCTACGACCAGTACGCGGTCAGGGCGTTCGACGTGCACGCGGTCGACTACCTGCTCAAGCCGTTCGACACCAGGCGCCTGTGCGACAGCATCGAGCGCGTACGGACGCGTCTGGCGCGACCCGCAGACATCGTGCAGCAACTGCAAGGCCTGCTCGACGTGCAGAGCCAGCCGTGGCTCCAGCGTCTCGTCGTCCGGAACGGCGAGCACTTCGATTTCGTCCCCGTCGACGCGATCGACTGGATCGAGTCGGCCAACAACGACACCATCCTGCATTGCCGCGGGCGTGACTTCACCTTCAACCAGAACCTGGCGGCGCTCGAACGGCAGCTCGATCCGCGGCGGTTCGTGCGGGTTCATCGCGGCCACATCGTCAACGTCGAGCGTGTGCTCGGCGCGAACACGTTGCTTGGCGGCGCGTACGAGTTGCAGCTGAGGAGCGGCGTCACCGTTCGCACGGGACGCCAGTACGCGGATACGGTTCGCCACCTGCTGAAGTCGCGATGAGTGGCGTCACTTGTCCGTATCAGCCTGACGACGTGTTGAATATGATTCACGAATGGCGCGCGATGACCTGAGCGCGCTCGCCGCCTTTCTCACCGTTGCCGAGGAGCGCAGCTTCACGAAGGCGGCGGCTCAGCTCGGCGTCTCTCCGTCCGCCCTGAGCCACGCGGTACAGAAGCTCGAGGAGCGACTCGGCGTCAGACTGCTCGCCCGAACGACGCGAAGCGTCAGTCCCACCGACGCCGGCGAGAGGCTCATGAGCAGGCTCGCGCCCGCGCTGGCCGACGTGCGAGGCGCGTGGGAAGAGGTCGCGGGCCTCGGCGGTGACCCCCGAGGCAGGGTGCGCCTGATTGCGTCCCGGCTCGCGGCACGCATGGTCCTCACCCCGCGCCTCGCTGCCTTCGCGCGCAGCCACCCCGGTGTCGTGATCGACGTGACGACCACGGAAGAAAGCCGCGTCGATCTCGTGGGCTCGCGCTACGACGCGGGCATTCAGCTGGGCGAGTTCGTCGCGAAGGACATGGTTGCGGTGCGCGTCTCGCCCCAGCAGCGGGGAGCGGTGGTCGCCTCGCCCGAATACTTCGCCTCCCGCCCGAAACCGACGAGCCCGCGCGACCTGACCGCCCATCATTGCATCAACTTCCGTCACGGTGCGTCGGGCGTCTACCGTTGGGAGTTCGAGAAGGGACGCAAGTCGCTCGCGGTTGGCGTCGATGGGCCACTGGTCGTCGACGATGTCGAAATGCTCATCAGGGCGGCCCTGGATGGCGTCGGCCTCGCGTGGACACTGGAGTCGCAGGCCGCGCCACACCTTCAGTCAGGTGCGCTTGTCAGGGTGCTCGAAGACTGGTGCCCGCCGTTCCCGGGCTACTTTCTCTACTACCCGAGCCGCAAGCACCAGCCCGCGCCGTTGACAGCACTGATCAACGCCTTGCGGACACCTCCGACCTAGGACGGGCGGACGCGTGACAGGGCCGCTGGCGGCGTCGCGCATCATTGCTGAATTCCGCTCAAGAGGGCATGTCGCATTCTCCGTCTACACACGATGAATCGAGTGACCTAGGCTTGAACCGTGATCGTGGAGGCCACGAGACGACGTACCGAGCGTGACAGGGCATCCGCAACGCGAACGGCCGCGTGGCTCGCGCTGGTGGTGGTGTTGTGGATGCTGTCGGGGACGCCCATCGCGGGTCAGGATCCGGCGGCTGTCTCCTGGCAGGACCACGTATGAGGACTGCAAAGGCCTTCATCGCCCACATGAACGAATCCCGCGGGCTTGCCGAGGTGTCGTATCCGCCGACCTGAGCCTGCCCTGGCTCGCGCGCCACACGAAGGGAGCATCGCAATGACCGGAGAACGTGATCGACGGAGTTTTCTCAGCCTCGGATTGGCGCTGACTGCCGCATCGTCTGCGGTCGGTGTCGGAGGTGCGCACGCTGGATCGCCCGCCGCGGCGTCCAACGGTGTACAGGCCGCCGGGTCACCTGCATCGCGCAGGATCGGGTCGCTCGAGGTATCGCCCGTCGGTCTCGGTTGCATGAGCATGGTGGCGGGTTTCTACAACCCCGCCCCGCCGCGTCAGGAGATGGTGGCGCTCATCCGCACGGCCGTCGAGCGCGGGGTGACCTTCTTCGACACGGCGGAAGTGTACGGTCCGTTCAGCAGCGAGGACATCGTCGGTGAGGCGTTGGCGCCGTTCAGGGGCAACGTGACGATCGCGTCCAAGTTCGGGTTTGCCTTCGACGGCAACAGGACGACGGGGCGCAACAGCCGGCCCGAGCACATCAGGCGCGCGCTCGACGGATCGCTCAAGCGGCTCCGGGTCGACGTCATCGACCTCTACTACCTCCACCGCGTCGACCCGGCCGTCCCGATCGAGGATGTCGCGGGCACCGCGAAGGAACTCATCCAGGCGGGGAAGATTCGACACTTCGGCTTGTCGGAAGCGGCTCCCGCGACCATCCGCCGTGCGCACGCCGTGCAACCGGTCGCCGCGCTCCAGACGGAGTATTCGCTGCTCGAACGCGTCGCCGAGACCGACATCCTGGCCACGTGTGAGGAACTCGGCATCGCGTTCGTCCCCTGGGGACCGACGGGCAGGGCCCTGCTGACAGGCCGTTTCAACGAGTACAGCCGATTCGACCAGGCCGACCGGCGAGCCAGCGTGCCCTACTTCGCCCCCGACGCGCTCAGGGCCAACATGGCGGTGGTCGCCCTGGCCCGCGAGTGGGCCCGGCGCAAGAGCGCCACGCCGGTGCAGTTCGCGATGGGGTGGCTGCTCGCCCAGAAGCCGTGGATTGTTCCCATCCCGGGGACCACGCAACTGCACCACCTCGACGAGAACATCCGGAGCAGCACCCTGCGCTTCACACCGGAGGAGTTGCAGCAGATTCGGACTGACCTTTCAGCGATCGCGTTGCAGGGTGTTCGTGCGCCGGAATCAGCCGGGCGCGACCTCTGACCTATCCGGCCGCCACGGCGCTCGCCGCACTGGATGCGATGGAGTGAACGCATCGAAGCACAGGGAAGGACCAGGATGAGTGATACAGCCATCGTTCTGAACGAAGATCGAGATCCTCTCGAGAGTAGTCGCCGGAGATTCATTGCCGCCGGACTCGGCACGGCCGCCGGCGCATCACTGCTGTTCGGAAGCGCAACCGCGCAGGCGCAGTCGGCCGACAACGCGGTCGCCGCCGGGCCGTATCCAACCCGCGCCTGGGGCGTCACCGAGACCGCGGGCAAGTTCGCGTCGATGACCATCCAGCGCCGCGCGCTGGGTGCCCACGATGTGCTGCTGGACATCCTCTATGCCGGCATCTGCCACTCGGATGTGCATACCGCGCGTGGTGA
>JADLFL010000077.1 GCA_020845575.1 Acidobacteriota bacterium
ACGGCGCCCTCGCCGTAGCCCATCAGCACGTAGTTCGCGACCCACACCGGCAGCGGCTCGCCCGTCAGCGGATGGCGTACGAAGCTCCCCGTGGCGAGCCCCTTCTTCTCCTGCGTCGCGAGTTCGGCCTCGGTCACGCCGCCGCGGCGGCATTCCTCGACGAATGCGGCAACTGCGGAATTCGTCTCCGCGGCACGCAATGCGATCGGATGCTCCGCGGCGACCGCGACATAGGTCGCGCCGAGGAGCGTGTCGGCACGCGTCGTGAACACGCGGATGTCGTCGCCCGCGTCGATGTCCGGGAACACGATCTCCGCGCCCTCGGAGCGGCCGATCCAGTTCGCCTGCATGAGCCGCACGCGCTCCGGCCAGCCCGCGAGGCCATCGAGCGCGGCGAGCAGTTCCTCCGCGTAGCGCGTGATGCCGAGGTAGTACATCGGGATCTCGCGCTTCTCGACCGGCGCGCCCGTGCGCCAGCCGCAGCCGTCGATGACCTGCTCGTTGGCCAGCACGGTCTGGTCGACCGGATCCCAGGTCACGACGCCAGTCGTCTTGTAAGCAACGCCCTTCTCGAGCATGCGCAGGAACAGCCACTGGTTCCAGCGATAGTACGCGGGGTCGCAGGTCGCGACCTCTCGACGCCAGTCGATCGCGAAGCCGAGCGCCTTCAGCTGGCGCTTCATGTACGCGATGTTGTCCCAGGTCCACTTCGCCGGCGGCACGCCGTTCGCCATTGCGGCGTTCTCGGCCGGCAGGCCGAACGCATCCCAGCCCATCGGCTGCAGCACGTTCGCACCCTGCATGCGCATGAAGCGCGACAGCACGTCGCCGATCGTGTAGTTGCGCACGTGGCCCATGTGCAGCCGCCCGCTCGGGTACGGGAACATGGACAGGCAGTAGTACTTCGGGCGGGCCGGATCTTCAGTGACGGCGAACGAGGCGTGCTCGTCCCAGTGGCACCGGGCGGCGGCTTCGACGGCTGCGGGTTCGTAGCGTTCTTCCATGGGCCTGGACGGGAATGCGGGTCGGGAACGGGGCGGCAAGGATATCAGGAGGCCGTCCGGGCCGGGCCGCCGCGGCGCCTCCCGGTGAGCGCGATGGCGAGCCCGCACCACGCGAGGACCAGCACGGGCCAGTTCCCCGTGCGCGCGTAGGGCGTGACACCGGTCATCGGCGTCACCCGCGCCCGCAGGATTTCGGGCACGAACTGCGGAGCGCGGGCGACGACCCGGCCATCCGGCGCGATGATGGCCGTGATGCCGTTCGAGGTCGCGCGCGCGAGGTAGCGACCCGCTTCGCGGGCGCGGAACCGCGCCATCTGGAGCTGCTGATGCGGCGCGGTGGAATCGCCGAACCAGGCATTGTTCGTCACGTTCACCAGGAGCTCCGACTCGCCCAGTGTCGCGAGCTGCTCCGATCCGTAGGCATCCTCGTAGCAGATGGTCGGTGCGATGTGGATGCCCGCGGCAGAGAGGGGCGCCTGGCGCTCGGCACCCGGCGACATGTCGACATAAGGCAGGCTCATGAGCCGCATCCACCCGCGCACGAATTTCGGCACCGGGAAGAACTCGCCGAACGGCACGAGACGACGCTTGTAGTACCAGGTCGTCCCGTCCGAGAACGCGACCATGCCGTTGTAGAAGCGGTTGGTCGCGAAGTCGAGGCGGAGCAGGCCGAGGATCAGGTCCGAGCCGTGCGCGCGGGCGTCACGCCAGATGGCGTCCAGGTAGTCCGACGCTTCGTGGGCGAGCACGGGCAGCGCCGCCTCGGGCCACACGATCAGCCTGGCGCCGAGGGCCTTGCGCGTCATGTCGCGGTAGAGGTCCAGTGTGGCGGCACGGTTGTCGTCCTGCCACTTGAGGTCCTGCGGGATCGCGCCCTGCAGCAGCGCGACATCGAAGGGCGCGCCTGCAGGCCGCGTATAGCTGCGACCGTCGAGCACCACGCTGCCGCCGGCCGCCGTGACGAGCACGATCGCCG
Organism: Acidobacteriota bacterium; assembly: GCA_020845575.1. Classification (NCBI taxonomy): domain Bacteria; kingdom Pseudomonadati; phylum Acidobacteriota; species Acidobacteriota bacterium. Next base: position 1,981 of record JADLFL010000077.1, read on the forward strand.
CGGCGATGCGCGCCCGACCCGGCATGCAGGCCATCACGACGAGCGCTGCTGCCACGAGCAGCGTCACGAGCGTCACACCGTGCACGCCCGCAACCGGCGCCAGCGCCGCGAGCGGCGTGTCGCTCTGCGAATAGCCGAGCTGCAGCCACGGGAAGCCGCTGAACAGCCAGCCACGCGTCCAGTCGACGAGCAGCCAGGCGCAGGGCACGCCTAAGAGCATTCCCACCGGTGTCGCCGGCCGTAGCCAGCGCGCGGTCGCGTATCCCAGCAGCCCGTAATAGGAGGCCATCAGCGCGACGAGACCGAGCATGAGGAACAGGGCCAGCCACACCGGTGCGAGGCCGAAGACGTGGATCGCCGTGTACAGCCAGTAGGTGCCCGGCACGAACATGCCGGCTGCCCAGAGGAAACCGAGCCGGAACGCCTCGCGAGGTGTTGCGTCCCGCCACAGCCACATGACCAGCGCCGGCCCGAGGAAGGCGAATGGCCACCAGGACGAGGGCGCGAACGCCAGCACGGTTGCGACCCCGCCGGCCACGGCAGCGACCCGTGCGCCACGCGGCCCCAGGGCCGCACTGCCCACCGGGAAGGCCATCAGCGCCGGGGGCCTTCGGAACCGCGTCCGCGCGACGGGGGCTCGAGCGGCGTGATCACGCGCAGTACATCGATGCGGCGGCGATCGGCGCGCAGCACGCGGAACTCCACGCCGTCGAGCGTCACCGACTCACCGCGGCGCGGCAGCTGGCCGAAGGCATGCATCACCAGACCACCGATGGTGTCGAACTCGTCGTCGGGGAAATCGGTGGCGAAATACTCGTTGAAATCGTCGATGCGCGTGAGTGCGCGAACCGTGAACTGGCGATCGCCCTCGCGCCGGATGGTCTGGTCATCCTCGACGTCGTATTCGTCGGCGATCTCGCCGACGATCTCCTCGATGACGTCCTCGATGGTGACGAGACCCGCCACGCCGCCGTACTCGTCGACCACGATGGCCATGTGGTTCCGGCTGGCGCGGAACTCCTTGAGCAGCACGTCGAGGCGCTTGCTCTCGGGCACGAACACC
>JADLFL010000078.1 GCA_020845575.1 Acidobacteriota bacterium
CGTGATGAGGCCGAGCAGGAACGGCGGGTGCAGAATCGAGAGACGCGCCACCAGTTCCGGACGCAGGCCTTCTGTGAGCACCATCACGATCGAGAAGATCATCGTCGCCGCGCCGACCACCGCCGTGCCGATGAGCACCGGCTTGGCCGTGGCCTTGAACGTGTTGCCCGCGCCGTCGTTCTCCTCGAGGAACTGCTTGGCCCGCTCGAAGCTGGGCACGAACCCGAAGTCCTTCCGGATCTCGTCGGAGATGCCGGGCATGGCCTCGATGGTCGAGAGCTCGAAGACCGACTGCGCGTTGTCGGTGACGGGACCGTACGAGTCGACCGCGATCGTCACGGGCCCCATGCCGAGGAAGCCGAACGCGATCAGGCCGAACGCGAACACCGCGGGCGCCACCATCAGCGTGGCCAGCCCCATCTCGCTGACGTAGTAGCCGACGCCCATCAGGACGACGACCGTCAGGCCGAGCCAGTACGCCGAGAAATTACCCGCGACCAGCCCCGAGAGGATGTTGAGCGACGCGCCGCCCTCCTCGGAACTGCTCACCACTTCCCGCACGTGCCCCGAGTCCACCGACGTGAACACCTTCACCAGTTCCGGGATGATCGCACCCGCGAGCGTGCCGCACGTGATGATGCTCGCGAGCTTCCACCAGAGGCTCGCGTCGCCGCCGATCGTCGGGATGAGCAGCCACGACGTGATGTAGGTGAGCACCACCGACACGCCCGACGTGATCATCACGAGGCTCGTGAGCGGGTGCTCGAAGTTCATCGTGGCGGCCGAGCCGTAACGCGCCTTCGCCATGCCCTCGTTGATGAAGTACGAGAGACCGCTCGCGACCACCATGATGATGCGCATCATGAAGATCCACACGAGCAACTGCACCTGCACGATGGGCTCGCGCACCGCGAGCATGATGAACGTGATGAGCGCCACCCCCGTCACGCCGTAGGTCTCGAATCCGTCGGCGCTCGGTCCCACCGAATCGCCCGCGTTGTCGCCCACGCAGTCGGCGATCACGCCCGGGTTGCGCGCATCGTCTTCCTTGATCTTGAAGACGATCTTCATCAGGTCCGACCCGATGTCGGCGATCTTGGTGAAGATGCCGCCCGCGATGCGCAGCGCCGCGGCGCCGAGCGACTCGCCGATCGCGAATCCGATGAAGCAGGGCCCTGCGTAGTCGGCCGGCACGAACAACAGGATGACCAGCATCAGCAGCAGTTCGACGGAGATGAGCGCCATGCCGATGCTCATGCCCGCCTTGAGCGGAATCGCGTAGCAGGGATACGGCTTGCCCTCGAGCGCGGCGAACGCCGTGCGCGAGTTCGCGAACGTGTTCACGCGGATGCCGAACCACGCCACACCATAGGACCCGGCCATGCCGATGAGCGAGAACAGCAGGATGACGGCCACCTTGACGGGCGGGAAGCCGTAGACGTCTGCGCCGGTGGTGGGGTCGACCGTGTGCGCGAGACGGCCGAAGTACAGGAGGACGATGCTGCCGATGAAGAGCCAGAGGATGAGAAGGAACCGCCCCTGTTGTTGCAGGTACGTCTGGCAGGTCTCGTAAATCAGCTCCGACACGTCGCGCATCGAGCGATGGACCGGCATCGACTTGAGCTGCTGGTAGATGGCGAGGCCGAACAGCAGGCCGAGGCCGCTCACGAGGAGCCCGACGAGCAGCAGCGTGTGGCCGCCGACGCCGAGGAACTGCGCGGAATCGAGGTTCGGGAGGATCAGGTTGGCCTCCCCGCCGGGGCGATGGCCCTGGGCGAAGGCCGGCACGGCGGCCAGCAGGCCGGCGGCAAGGGTCAGGGCACTGGTGGCCAGTCTGCGAACTACAGGCATCGGATTACGTCTCGCGATGGGAGTGATTCTGTTCAAGGGGCGGTGGTCCCCGGCGCGCCGGGGGCTCGTGGAGCAGACCTCCGCCATAAGCCGGCCGGGATTGTGTCATAAGCCCCGCGTGGGAGCCTAGGCCTTTGGTGCCCCTATAATGCAGAGGTCCTTCACGACGGAGCGTTGCGGATGGTCTGGTGGTATTGGGTGGTCCTCGGCCTGCTGCTCGCGGGGCTGGAGTTGGCAACCCCGGGCGGGTTCTTCCTCATCTTCTTCGGCATCGGCGCGCTGCTGGTGGGAGGACTTGCGTCTGTGGGCCTCGACGGACCGGCGTGGGTCCAGTGGCTCATGTTCAGCGTGCTCTCCGTGTCGGCACTTCTGTTCTTCCGTGACCCGCTCTTGCGTTTGATGCAGTCACGGACCGCCGGATCCGGCGACATCGACTCCCTGCGCGGCGAAGTCGCTGTGGCCATGGACGGCATCCCCGCCGGTGGACTGGGGCGCGCACAACTGCGCGGCACGGTCTGGACCGCGCGTAACCTGGAACCCGAACCGATCACGCCGGGCGAGCGATGCCTGGTGGCCGCGGTGGACGGTCTGACCATCTCGATTCGCCGCGAAGGAGCGCTCTGACCCGTGGAAGGCCTGATTGTCCTCATCATTTTCGCGATTCTCGTCCTGATCATCGTCGCCAAGACGGCGATCGTCGTCCCGCAGCAGAGCGCCTACGTCGTCGAGCGGCTGGGGCGGTATGCCGGAACGCTGGACGCCGGCTTCCACATCCTGGTGCCCTTCATCGACGTGGTGCGCTACAAGCACTCGCTGAAGGAGACGGCGATGGACATCCCGGCGCAGGTGTGCATCACGCGCGACAACGTCCAGGTGGGCGTCGACGGCGTGCTGTACCTGAAGGTGCTCAACCCCGAGCGCGCCTCGTACGGCATCTCCGACTACCACTTCGCGATCTCGCAGCTCGCGCAGACCACGCTCCGTAGCGAGGTCGGCAAGATCGATCTCGACAGGACGTTCGAGGAGCGCACCAACATCAACACGCAGGTGGTGAGCGAGGTGGACAAGGCCACCGACCCCTGGGGCGTGAAGGTGCTGCGCTACGAGATCAAGAACATCACGCCGCCCTCCGACGTGCTCGCCGCGATGGAGAAGCAGATGCGCGCCGAACGCGAGAAGCGCGCGGTGATTCTCACGTCCGAAGGCCAGCGCGACGCCGCCATCAACACGGCCGAAGGCGCCAAGCAGGAAGTGATCAAGGCGTCGGAAGCCCGCCGGCAGCAGCAGATGAACGAGGCCGAAGGCGAGGCCGCCGCGATCATGGCCGTGGCGCGCGCCACGGCCGAAGGCATCCGCGAAGTGGCCGCCGCGATTCAGACACCCGGCGGGCAGGAGGCCGTACAGCTCCGCGTCGCCGAGCAGTACATCACCGAGTTCGGCAAGCTCGCCAAGACGAACAACACGATGATCATCCCCTCGACCACCAGCGACATCGCCGGCATGATCGCCACGGCCATGCAGGTGTCACGGAAGACGGCGTAGGTTTACGGCTTACGGAAGAGGGAAAGGGGGGCTGCGGCCCCCTTTTTTCGTGCACTATCGCTGTTTCACGTCGGCGATGAGGACGCGGTTGCGGCCGGCCTTCTTGGCGGCGTACAGCGCCTGATCCGCGGCCTCGATCCACGTGTGTCTGTCGAAGCCGTCGACGTAGGGTGCGATGCCGGCACTGAAGGTCACGCGGAAATGCTGGTGGGGGCCCGCGCTGTGGTCGAGCGTGGCGAACTCGTTCAGCAACCGCGTGATCAACCGCTGCGCATCGTCGATCGGCAGCTGGTCGAGAAGGACGCCGAACTCCTCGCCACCGTAGCGGCCGATGATGTCGGTGCGCCGCAGGTGCTGGCGCAGGGAGCCGGCAAGCGTCGCCAGCACGCGGTCGCCGGCCTGGTGCCCGTACGTGTCGTTGACCTGCTTGAAGTGATCGACGTCGAACAACACGAGCGTGGCAGGGGCCGGCATCGCGCGCGCACGACGGTCGATGGCCTGCTGCACCTGCTCCATGAACGAGGCGTGCGTCAGCAGCCGCGTGAGACCGTCCCTGTGCAGCAGGCTCTTGAGGAACCGCGCGCGTTCCAGACGCGCGCCCACAGCCGACGCGAGGAGCGCCGGGTGGACGGGCTTGGTGAGATGCTCGTCGCCCCCGGCCTTGGTCGCGCGGATGCGTGACTCCATCTCCGCCTCGGACGTGAGAAAGAGGATCGGCAGCGCCGCGTGCTGCTCCTGCTGCCGCACGAGGCGCGCCAGGTCGTAGCCCGAAACCTCGGGCAGGTTCACGTCCATCAGCAGCAGTTCGGGCTGCGCTGTCGCCATGTGCTCGGCAAACGAGCGGGGCGTACTGCACACGTCCACGTGATATCCGGCCGATTCGAGCACCCTGCGCGCAAACACCGCATGGTCCTCGTCGTCTTCGACCACGAGGATGCGCGGCACGTCGGCCTGCTGGCGCTCGAGCATCTGCAGCAGCTTGCGGTGCGCGGCTTCGATCTCGGCCGGCTTGGTGTAGCAGGCGTCGGCACCGGCATGGATGGCTTCGGCGAGGTCCAGGAAGTCGCCGGCGGCGCTCAGCATGAGGACCACCACGTGCTCACCGTCGGTCTGCAGCCTGGCGTGCTCGACGACACCGTAGCCGGGCTCGTCGGGGAGACGAACGTCGACGATCAGGCCATCGGGCAGGCGGGCGTCGATCTGCGCCCGGGCCTCGGCGGACGTGCCCGCCTCACGCACGCCGATGCCTTCGTGCTGCAGGACCGACGCGAGCAGGCGGCGTGTCTCGACGTTCTCGTCGACGAGCAGGACGTCGAAGCCCGTGCGGGGCGTCTCGGCGATGACGACGGGCGCAGCGACGACCGCAGCGGTCGGCTCTGCGACGACTGGCGTGGCGAGCCCCTCCTCGAACAACGCCGCCAGGCGCTGACGGCTCTCGCGCCATTGCGCCACATCGTCGGCAGTCGGCTGGCCGTGGCGCTCGAGCAACGCGTCGCACCGCCGCTCACCCTCTTTGGCAACGGCGCTGATCTGCGACCGCTGATACGTGGCTCCCGCCCCGGCGAGTTTGTGGAAGTGCCGCTTCAGATCGGCCAACGTCGCCGCCGTGCCGCGCTCGAGGCGGTCGAGCGCCTGATCGATGTCGGCGAGACGTTCGGGCCCCCCGCGCAGGAACTCGGCCTGCAACTGACGAAAATCTTCGTCCCACGTGCTCATGTGCGCCCGGCGCGAGCGATCCTATCATTGGCAACCAGCACCGGGCACGGGCAACACGAGGGCCTTCCTCCTTCCTTCCTCCTCGTCAATCGTGATAGCGTGGCGTGTTCGGCGGGCGCCACGCGAAAGTGGCGGAACTGGCAGACGCGCCGGACTTAGGATCCGGTGGCCGGAAGGCTGTGGGGGTTCGAGTCCCCCCTTTCGCACCAGACTTCGCTCGCGTGGCGAGCTTGGTCTGGCAGGCCCTGTGGATTCACGAGCGTCGTCGCCACGCCCTTCTCCAACCCGGTCGACGGCGGTGCCGCGGGGCACGCGCCGACGATGTGTCCGATTCCCGAATCCCGATTCCCGACTTCCGAGCGAACATGAAGGTCGAACTCACCGACGTCAGCGAAACCAGGAAGACCTTGACGGTGGAAGTGCCGTCGGAGGTCGTCGCCACCGAGATCGCGCGCATCGCGCAGGACTACGCGCGCGCCGCGCGCATCCCCGGATTCCGACCCGGCAAGGCGCCGATACAGGTGGTGCGCAAACGGTTCCGCGACCAGATCCTCCACGACGTGACCCACGATCTCGTCCCGCGCGTGGTCGGCGACGCCCTGCGCGACAGGAGCATCCAGCCTGTCGACACGCCCAAGGTGCGCGACATCCAGCTCGAAGAAGGCCAGCCTCTCACCTTCTCGGCGGCCATCGAAGTGGCGCCGCACGTGGATCCGGGTGACCTCGGGACGCTTTCGGTGCAACGCCCCGACATGCCGGTGACCGACGAGGACGTCGATCAGGCGCTGTCGCGGCTCCGCGATCGCCTCGCCCGCATGGAGCCCGTCGAGGATCGCGGCGCCGAGCAGGGCGACACGGTGGTCATGCACCTCTCGCGCCGCCGGCTCACGGGGCCGCAGGGCGCCGAGATCACGCCCGAGGAACCCGAGCGCCATGAGGGCGTGTCGGCCGAAATCGGTGCCGCTGCCAACCCGCCGGGATTCGACGAGGCGCTGCTCGGCGTGACGTCCGGCACGCAGAAGACCTTCGAGATCGCGTTTCCGTCTGACTACGAGGTGGAGGAGATGGCGGGCGCCCGCGTGGAGTACGCCGTCGACGTCACGGCCCTGCGCCGCCGCGTGCTCCCCACCCTGGACGATGAGTTCGCCAGGGATCTCGGGGAGTTCCAGACCCTGGATGACCTGCGCGCCCGGATCCGGCAGGACCTGGAGCAGGATGCCGACCGCGAGCGGACGCGCCGGATGCGGCAGCAGCTCCTCGAGCAACTCGCCGGCCGGATGACCGGCGAAGTGCCCGAGGGCATGGTGACCCGCGAGGTGGATCGCCGGATGGAGGAGTTCGCCAGCCGGTTGATGGACCAGGGCGTGGACCCGCGCCAGGCGGCCATCAACTGGGAGGAATTCCGGACGCAGCAGCAGGATCCGGCAGTGGCCACCGTCAGGAGCGTGCTGGTGCTGGACGCCATCGCGACCCGCGAGGCCCTCGAGGTATCGGAAGAGGAGCTGGATGCCGATATCAGCGGATATGCCACCCGCGCAGGCCGGACGCTGGCGGAGGTGAAGGCCCAGCTGGCGCAGCAGGACCAGCTCGGGAACATCAGGACGGGCCTGTTGCGGGAGAAGGCGGTTTCGCACGCGATGGCGCGTGCTACGATCGCAGGTGCGTGATCGCACGCCCCTGCCTCGACCTGCTCCCCTGGCTATGACGACTGGAGTGCCCGGCACATCCGGGTGCGGCAATCTGCCCGCGGCGAAGCGTCGCGGGCCACGAGACCGAACACGCCCATGACCGATCCGCGCATGCAACTGGTCCCGATGGTGGTCGAACAGACCAACAGGGGGGAGCGCGCGTACGACATCTTCTCGCGCCTGCTGAAGGACAGCATCATCTTCATCGGCACGCCGATCGACGACACCGTCGCGAGCCTGGTGATCGCGCAGATGCTGTTTCTCGAGGCCGAGGATCCGGAGCGGGACATCCTGCTCTACATCAACAGCCCCGGCGGCTCGATCACGGCCGGCCTCGCCATCTACGACACGATGCAGTACATCAGGCCCGACGTGCAGACGTACTGCCTCGGGCAGTGCGCGTCGTTCGGCGCGGTGCTGCTCGCGGGGGGCACGAAGGGCAAGCGGTTCGCGCTCCCCAACTCGCGCATCCTCATCCACCAGCCGTGGGTGCAGGGCGGCGTCGGCGGCCAGGCCACCGACATCGACATCCACGCCAGGGAGATCCTGCGGATGCGCCACCGGCTGAACGAGATCCTGGCCGAGCACTCGGGCCAGCCGCTCGAACGGCTCCAGGCAGACACCGAGCGCGACTACATCATGTCGGCCGAGCAGGCGCGCGAGTACGGTATCATCGACGATGTTCTCCTCCGCAAGCGCAGCTGATCGTCGCGTGATGGCCACGACAGGCACGCGTCGCACCGGCGACGCAGGACGGGTCTGATCGCATGGTGAAGAAGAACGGCGAGAACGAAGTGCTCAGGTGCTCGTTCTGCAACAAGGACCAGAACGACGTCAGGAAGCTGATCGCGGGCCCCACCGTCTTCATCTGCGACGAGTGCGTCGAGGTCTGCAACGACATCATCGCTGACGACAACCGCTTCGAGGCCAAGGGCACGCGCTCCACGCTACCCACGCCGCAGGAAATCAAGAAGTTCCTGGACGAGTACGTCATCGGCCAGGAACAGACCAAGAAGCGCCTCGCGGTGGCGGTCTACAACCACTACAAGCGCATCGAGATCGGCAAGCAGACCAAGGGCCGCAACGAAGTCGAGTTGCAGAAGTCCAACATCCTGCTGATCGGCCCGACGGGCACCGGCAAGACGCTGCTCGCGCAGACGCTCGCGCGCCTCCTCTCGGTCCCCTTCACCATCGTCGACGCGACAACGCTCACCGAAGCGGGGTACGTGGGCGAGGACGTCGAGAACATCATCCTCAAGCTGCTCCAGGCCGCCGGTGGCGACATCGAGAAGGCGCAGCAGGGGATCATCTACATCGACGAGGTCGACAAGATCTGCCGCAAGGACGAGAACCCGTCCATCACGCGCGACGTGAGCGGCGAGGGCGTGCAGCAGGCGCTCCTCAAGATCCTCGAAGGCACGGTGGCCAACGTCCCGCCGCAGGGCGGACGCAAGCACCCGCACCAGGAGTTCTTCCAGGTCGACACGACCAACATCCTCTTCATCTGCGGCGGCGCGTTCGTCGGGCTGGAGAAGGTGATCGAACGGCGCGTCGGCAGGAAGTCGCTCGGCTTCAAGGCCGACGTGTCGCACTTCCAGTCGCGCGACGTGGGCACCACGCTCGAGAAACTCGAGCCGCAGGACCTGATCCGGTACGGCCTCATCCCCGAGTTCGTGGGCCGTCTGCCGGTGGTGGCGACGCTGCACGAACTGGATCGCCCCGCACTGGTGCAGATCCTGACGACGCCGCGCAACGCGCTCACCAAGCAGTACGTGAAGCTGCTCGAATACGAGAACGTGAAGCTGCGCTTCACCGACGATGCCCTCGAAGCGATCGCCGAGCAGGCCCTGACGCGCAAGATCGGCGCGCGCGGCCTCCGGATGATCATCGAGGAACTGATGCTCGACGTGATGTACACGGTGCCGGGTCAGAAGAAGATCCGCGAGTGCGTCGTCACGCGCGACGTGGTCGAGTCCCGAGAGAAGCCGATCACGGTGATGGAGAAGGCTGGATAGGCACGCCGCATGGAAGTTTTTGAAACCCTCCCGATCGTTCCGTTGCGCGACGTCGTCGTGTTCCCGCACATGATGATGCCGTTCGTGATCGGACGCCCGTCATCGATCAGGGCGCTGGAGCACGCGCTCGGCAAGGACAAGCGCATCTTCCTGGCGGCGCAGCACGAGGCCGCGACCGACGACCCGCAGCCGGCCGACATCTACACCATGGGGTGCGTGGCCAACATCGTCCAGAGCCTGAAGCTGCCCGACGGCAACATCAAGGTGCTGGTCGAGGGCGTGGACCGCGGCCGTGCGGTGGAATGGAAGGAAGACAAGGGCTTCTTCCGCGTGGTGGTGAAGGTGATCGCGCGCCAGCGCGAGGCGGCCGGCGAGGTCGAAGCCACGATGGCCCGCGTGGTCTCGCTCTTCGAGCAGTACGTGAAGCTGTCCAACAACCTGCACTACGACGCCATGGTCGCCGCCGTGCGCGTCGACGATCCCGCGCGGCTGGCCGACACGATCGCCGCGCACATGCTCGTCGGCATCGAAGAGAAGCAGAACCTGCTCGAAATCGTCTCGCCGCTCGAACGCCTGAACCGCATCGCGTCGGTGCTCGAAGTCGAGGTGGACAAACTCCAGGTGGACCGCCGCATCCAGTCTCGCGTGAAGAAGCAGATGGAGAAGGCGCAGAAGGAGTACTACCTCAACGAGAAGATGAAGGCGATCCAGAAGGAACTGGGCCGCAA